>NZ_CAKKTK010000013.1:0-77954 GCF_920656135.1 Frankia sp. Cppng1_Ct_nod
ACAGAGCCGACCGACTTGGGGCCGGTCGGGTCGGGGCCGGCAAGCCCATCGAGCAATTCGAACATATGTTCATTTTAGCCGTCCAACACGACACTGTCCACGGGGTACCCGCACCGCCCTGGACCCGTGAGGATGCTCGGGTTCCGGCATAAAAGACCCTCGGGTTCCGGCATAAGAGATGCTCGTGGATGAGTTCCGGCGCAGCCTACGGCTGGGCTGGGTCCACGGCGCGACGGGCAGGGCAGCCCGGTGCAGGGCAGGGCAGCCCGGTGCGGGAAACAATGTGCCCCACCTCTCACGACTCTGCCCCGACGAGATCGAGCAAATGCGCGCTGTTAGCGTCGTGGCGGATGAGGAAGGTCCGGCTACGCCAGCAGGAGATACGTCGCGCTTTTGACCTGGCAGCCCACGAGCGGGGCTTCGTCCTCGACGAGGCGCAGGACCGGGCTGTCGAACGGCTGTCCCGGCTGGGGGCCGAGGTCGGCATCGGCGGCATCGGCATCGGCGTCTTGCGGCCGTCGCCGCGCGGCCTTTACCTGTGAGGACCGGTTGGGCGAGGGAAGAGCTGGCTGGTCGACATCTTCTTCGACGCCGTCCCGACGGGGGCGAAACGCCGGGTGCACTTCCACGACTTCTTCCGCCAGCTGCACGAAGCGGTCCACCGCCACCGGGACACACCCAGCGCCATCAACAGTGCGGTGTCGCAGCTGCTGGCGGATTGCGCGCTGCTGTGTTTCGACGAGTTCCACGCCCATGACATCGGTGACGCCATGCTGGTCACCCGCCTGTTCCGGGATCTGTTCGCCCGCCGTACCGTCCTTGTCACCACCTCCAACTACCCGCCGGACGGACTGCTACCCAACCCGATCTACCACCATCTCTTCCTCCCCGCGATTGAAATGATCAAAAGGGAGATGGATGTGGTGGAGGTCGCCGGTCCGACCGACTACCGCGCCGTCGCCCATCCCACGCAGAGCGAGGCCGGTTTCCGCCGTGGCGCGTACCTCTGGCCGGGACGGGACGATCAGCTTGCCGGGGCCGGCCTGGTCAGGCCCGGGACGCAGGAGAAGACGGTCGTCGGTGTCGCGGGTCGTGACCTGCCGGCCCTGGCCGTCCGGGACGACCATGTCTGGTTCGATTTCGTCGACCTGTGCGAACGTCCCACTTCGGCGTTGGACGTGCTCGCGCTGACGGACCGTTTCACCGTCTGGGTTGTAGAGGGGCTGCGCCGGCTGGCGGAGTGCTCACCGGACGCCCGGCAGCGTTTCGTCCACCTCGTGGATGTTCTCTGCGACAGGGATGTCGTGCTGTTCCTCATCGGAGACGTCCCGCTGGCAGACGTCCTGCGCGGCAAGGACCTACGTGGTGACGACCTACGTGGTGACAAGCTGCCGGCCGACATCAGCCGTACGGCCAGCCGTCTGTCGCTGCTGCGGCAGATCTGCTGACGCAGACACGCCCGCGCCGATGGCGCCACCGCTGGTCAGAGCACTGATCGTGTGGGAGGTAGGCGTCAGGGTATGCATCGGCTGCCGGTGCCAGCTCCCGCGCAGCCGAGGTCAGGAGGCGGTCGGGGTGGGGTCACCGCCGACTGAGGGGATCTCCCGCGCAGCCGAGCGGGTGGCGAGGGAGTCGGCGATGGCGGCGAACTCGGCGAGCGCGGCCTGAAGGTCCTCGACGATCTCCCGGGCGATCACCTCCGGTGGCAGCAGACTGTCTGCGTCGTCGAGGCTCGGGTCCTTCAGCCAGGTGATGTCGAGATTGGCCTTGTCCCGGGCGACCAGCTCGTCGTAGCCGAACGGGCGGAACCGTTCGGTCTCCACCCCGGTCCGCACAGGGTTCACCAGGCCGGTAGCAGGCGACGAAATCATCAAGATGATCGCGGCGCAGCGGATTCTGCTTGAGCGTGAAATGCTCCCCGGTCCGGAAGTCGTACACCCACAGCTTCGACGTCCACGGCTTACCCGGCCGGGCCTCCCGCTTGTCGAAGAACAGCACGTTCGCCTTCACCCCACCGGCGTAGAAGATGCCGGTCGGCAACCGCAGCAGCGTGTGGACATCGAACTGGGTCAGCAGCCGGCGCCGCACGGTCTCCCCGGCGCCGCCTTCGAACAGCACGTTGTCGGGGACGACGACCGCCGCCCGCCCGTTCATGCCCAGCGCGGTCGCGATGTGCTGGACGAAGTTGAGCTGCTTGTTGGTGGTCGTGACCCAGAAGTCCTTCCGGTTGTAGGAGATGTCATCCCGTCCGGCGCGCCCGTCATCGGCGATCACGGTGATGGACGATTTCTTGCCGAACGGCGGATTCGCCAGGATCACGCTCGGGTGCAGCCCGGACGGCCGGGCAAGCGCGTCGGCCACCTCGATCGGGGACGGCCCGTTCGGCTGGCCGATGCCGTGCAGCAGCATGTTCATCGCGGCGAGCCGGGCCGTGCCGTCGACGAGTTCGATGCCGGTGATGGCGGTGCGCCCGAGCGCCCGGCGCTGCTCCGGGGTGAGTTCGGCAGCGTGATGCGCCTGAATGCGCTCATAGGCCGCGAGGAGGAAGCCGCCGGTGCCGCAGGCCGGGTCGTGCACGGTGTCGGCCGGCCCGGGTTGCAGGCAGTCGACCATCGCTGTGATCAGTGACCGTGGGGTGAAGTACTGGCCGGCGCCGGATTTGATGTCCTCCGCACTCTTGGCCAGCAGCTCCTCGTAGGCGTCGCCCTTCACGTCGACCCCGGCGGCCGACCATTTCTCCTTACCGATGAGGTCGACGACCAGCTTCTTCAGCTTCGCCGGATCCTAGATCTTGTTCTGCGCCTTGCGGAAGATGACGCCGAGGGTGCCGCTCTCCCGGGACAGCTCGTCCAGGGTGGTGCGGTAGACCTTCTCCAGCGTGTCACCCTCGTAGTTGAGCAGGGCCTGCCACCGGTTCGCGACGTGCGCGAGCGCCATGTCGGGGTTCAGCGGACGGTTCGCCCGCTCGTGCGCCATCTTCAGGAACAGCAGATAGGTCAGCTGCTACACGTAGTCGATGGTGGACACGCCGTCATCCCGCAGGACGTCACAGTAGTTCCACAGCTTGGCGACCAGCCGCCGCGACTCAGCACTCACGAGGCCACGTCCTGACCGGTCGCCCCGGCGGCCCGCCGCTCAGCCCCGCGGAACATGCCCGCCACGGCGGCGGCGTGGACCAGGACTGATCGACCCGTGACGGGCGTTTCCACGCCGGACCATCCCGTCCCCGTCGTAGTCGATCGCAGAGCCAGACAACGTGAAGTACTGGCCCGACAGGGCTCCTTTGTCGACCGGGAACTCCTTGGTGCTGTCGGGGTATCTCCTGTACCTGGGGTTACCCGTGGACTCCCATTATCACCTCACGCATTCAACATCAGTAATAGGCTCCCGACAATGACGGGACCAACACAACAGGTAACATTCGATCAAGGCGAGAGCGGGGACAGCGCTCGCGGATCAGCCGGCCAGATGGACACGCCGTGGGGAAAGCCCGTGTCCTCGATGCTGGCGTACCAGCCGGCTGCCGGTCGGCAGACGGCGTCGCCGCCCCGCAGCGATGACTTGCCTGCCACCGTTCGTGCGGTGCTGACGCGGATCGCCGTAGGCGATCATGTTGCCTCCGATGCCTTCGCTGATGCCTTCCAAGCCAGCGTGGATCTGCCCGCGCCGACGCGGGACGTGGTACTCGGGTCGCTGATGACGGCCGTGATGGCGCGCGGCCCGGCGGTTGATGACGTGGAGGCGCTGTTGCGAAGTGCACTGGCGGTGGACGGCCGGGAACCCGCCGAAATGATCAGCGGTGGTGACCGCCCGATGCTGATGTTGGCAGGCAGCGGTAAGAAGGGCTTGCGGACGTTGAACGTGTCCACACCAGCCGCGCTCGTGGCAGCCGCCGCAGGGGCGCGTGTGATCAAAGTCGGTTCGGCCGCTACCTCGTCGGCGCTGGGCTCTCGTGACCTGGTGCGTGCCCTCGGGCTGCGCGAGCACCGAACCGCCGACGGCGTGCGCGCTGACTTGGCCGTGTCTGGTTTCGCTTTCGTGGCGATCGAACCGGAGATTCCGGTCCTGGACAGGCTGTACGGCGGCCGGTTCCACGCGCCGAACCCGTTCTCCTTCGGGCTGGCCCCGCTGGCGAGCCCGGTGCGCGGCGATGTCACAATTTTTGGCTTGTCGCACCCGTGCGTGGACGTGGCCGCGCGGGTCCTGAGCCGTTTCGGCATGAATCACGTGGACGTGTTGAGCACACGCTTACCCGGTGGTCACTACCTGGATGAGATCGGTCCGGCGGGTGAGCTGCGCTGGTGTCGGGTGCGGGATGGGGAAGTCAGTCCAGTTGATGTTGAGCCAGCCGAAGGCTGGACTGCGATCGGCCTGCCTGGCGAGCTGCCGACGCCGCACGGGCCGGAGGAGGCGATCGAGCGGACTGGCGAGTTGCTGACTGGACGCGGGTTGGAAAGCCACCGTGCCCTCGTCGCGCTCAATGCCGCCCATCTGCTCGTGCTCAGCGGTCTCGCCGCGTCGTTGCCCCAGGGCAGGAACCTGGCCGAGGACATCCTGCGCAGCGGTACGGCGCTCGCCCGTGTCCCGGCTGCACGCTCGGCCGACAGGAGTGCCTGAGCGCATCATGGGCTTCGACCCGGACCTTCATTATCTCGACATCATCGGTGTCGGCTTCGGCCCCAACATCGACTGGTGCCGAGAGCGCCTGCCGATCGGGCGGTGGTTAGACGCGGATCTGAGGCCGTCGTTCAACCCGTTGCATGTTCGGGAGTGGACACAAGGCGAGGTTCTGGTCTTCATGGAGATCTTTCTGGTGGCGATCGAACGGTTCGAACTGACCCGCACCGACAACCGCTGGGGCGGGTTGACGACCCAACTTGTCGTCATGGCGCGGCCCGAGGAGCGGCGGTGACGGCAATCCGTGTGGTCCATATCCCTGGCCGGACCCCCTACGCGCGCAAGCTGCACGACGAAGGTATCCAGGTCCTCAACGGCACGACCGTGGATGGGCTCGCGGTGCCGCGAGACGCCACGCTCGCCTGGCTGCTGGAGCACCGACCGTGGGACTGGCTGGACGTGGTGCACCTGCACCATCCGGACTTCGAGCCGATTCCGTGGTTGCGCACCGTGCTCGCGGAGTGCTGCCGGTTTGGGAAACGGGTGGTGTTCACCGCGCACGACGTGAGCCCGGTCTTCGGGGGCCAGACGGAGCACCACCGTAGGCTGCGTGTGCTCGCCGAGCACAGTGTGCCGTTCGTCTGTCTCACGCCTGCCACCGAGGCCGAGGTGCGCTGGCGGTTCGGTGCCCGCACGGCCATGGTGCCGCATGGCTACGTGGCTCCGCCGGGAACGCTGACGCGCCCGGTGCCACGCAATCCCGGCCCTACGCGGTTTCTGCTCTATGGCTCGCTGCGGCGCAACCGGGACGTGAAGCTGGTGCTGGCCTGCTGGCGCTTCGCTCGCCATCTGGCCGAGACCACACTGCGCCTGCTTCTGCGTGCTCCGTCCCGCGCCAGTCTGGCCGAGGATGCCGAGGTATGGCGGGCTATTCGGGAACACGCCGCCGATCCGCGGCTGCGGGTGGAGGTGCTTCCGTTCCCGACTGACGACGAGGTAAACGAGGCGGTGGCGGGCGCCGACTGCCTGCTGCTGCCCTACCGGTGGGCCAGCCACTCCGGGCAGCTCGAACACGCCCTCGACCGTGGCGCGCTGCCTGCGACGACGCGAACCGGATTTCTGCCGGATCAGGTGGCGCTACACCGCAGGCTGGTGGGCGAGCCGGTGTGGTTCGACTGGTCGGACCACACACCGTTCGAGCACGGCGCACGGCTGTTGGAGGCGATGCAGACTGTGCACTCGGCGATCCAGAACGGCTGGCAGCCCCACGATGCCGAAAAATTCGCCGACCACCGCCGTCGTGAGCACGCGGAGATCATGGCCGCGTACCGCGTGCTGTATGGGGGCGGGCAATGATGCCACCGACGCGACAGCCAGTGACGCCACCCTTGGTGTCGATCGTGGTTGAACCAGCTCGCCGGCCTGGTGGCCCGATGCCGAGACCAGGCCGCCGAGCACCGTGACGACGCCCACCACCAGCGCAAGCGGGCAGCGTTCAGTGTCGCGCGGGAAGGACCCTCCGCGTGACCGAGGCCGTGCTGTTTTCCGAGCCCTACTACCGGCAGGTGCTCGCCGAGTTCGGCTACACCCCGTTTGACCTGCGGCAGTTCGACTTTACCCTGGCCGGGCTGGACTCCGTCACCCTCAACGCCCGCTACCTGTGCCACCACCACGGCGAGCAGTACCTGCACGTCGCCCCACAGCGACGGATCGTCACCACCGGGTTTGGCATGTCCGGCGTGCCACACCTGGCCACGGTGTCCCACATCCTCAAGATGATCGAACTCCAGCGCGGCGGTGAACACTGCCAGATCGTGCTCGGCGACCTCGACGCCTACAACGGCAAGGCCAAGCCCTACACCGAGGTGCGCGAGCTGGCCGAGCGATTTCGGGAGTACATTCTGCGGCTGGGTTTCGACGATGTGACCGGAATCCTGCGTTCCCAGGAGGGCTATCGGCCCGCGTTGGAGGCGATGTACCTGCTCGGCCGCTATGTCGAGCAGGTCGACTTCGACATAGCCGAGGAAGACAACCACGGCTACTACGCCGACCGTGGACTGGTCGATGCGACCATGACCTTCCGCCGCGCCCTGTCACTGTCACTGATGGCCGCCGACTTCTTCGCGCTGGGCCAGGACCACGACGCCGTACTGGTGATGCTCGGCGTGGACGAACACCGCTATGTGCGCTTCGCCCAGCAGGCGTGGGGACGCCTGGACGAGCACGTGCCGCTGCGGTCGGACTTCGCGCTGACCGCCGCCTACACCCGTATGGTCCAGGGGTTCGGCGGTCATCCCAAGTTCAGCAAGAGCATTCCCGGCTCGGCCCTGGACGTCACTACGCCGCCGGAGGAGGTGCACCGCCTGCTCGCCGCCGAGCCGCCCATCCCCGAGGAGTCCGCTACCTACCAGCTCATGTGCCAGGTACCCCGCTACGACGCTGGCATCCTGCTCGACCTGCACACGCACTGCTTACACGCCGGCCCGGCCTGGCAGCGGGCGGTGGGCGAGTTCGCCGACTACATGATCGATATGATCAGCCTCTGGCCTCGTTGACCAGGGGAAATCGGCTCGCGACGGTCCGATAGCATAAATGGCCGTCCAGTTTCCAGGAGAGGTTCGATGACCCGCCTGAACCAGTCCGTCGACCGCGTGACCGCCCTGCTCGCGGGTGCGGACCTCACCGCCGACGCCACCGTGCGCGAGCTGCTGGAAGAGACGACGCAGCGCCGCGGTCTGGACCTGTCGGACCTGTCCCCGGCCGAGCAGGCCGCCATGATCGCCGACCGCTCCCAGGAACTCCAACCCTCCACTGACGCGCTGGCCGCCCGGATCATCGAGGCGGACCAGAAAGGCCGCAGGTTCATCGCGAAGTTCGGCATCGATCCCACCGGGGCCGAGGTGCACCTGGGGCACGCGGTACCGATGCTCCTCCTCAGCCGGTTCCAGCGCATGGGCCACCAGGTGGTGTTCATCGTCGGGGACATGACCGCCAGGATCGGCGACCCCTCGGGCCGGTCCGACGAGCGGCCGGTCCTGACCGACGAGGACATCGCCCGCAACCTCGCCACCTACCGTGAGCAGGTCACCCCGTTCTTCGACTTCGACCGGGCGCAGTTCCGCCGCAACGGCGACTGGCTACGCCAGGTCACCCTGTCGAAGATGATCGAGATCGCCGCGCAGATCCCGGTGTCCATGCCGCTACAACGCGAGGACTTCCGTAACCGGCTGGAGGCCGGTCAGGGTCTGTCGCTGGCCGAGCTGCTCTACTCGGTGGTGATGGGGCTGGACTCGGTGGAGACCAACTGCGACCTGGAGGTCGGCGGGATCGACCAGTTCCTCAACATGCAGATGTGCCGCAAGGTCATGGACATCTGCGGCCAGACCCCCGAGCTGGTCGTCGCCACCTCGCTGATCGAGGGCACGGACGGCACCGGCGCCAAGATGTCGAAGTCGAAGAGCAACTACGTGCCCCTCACCGCCCCGCCCGGCGAGATCTTCGGTAAGATCATGTCTGTGCCCGACCGGCTCGTCGAGCCGTACTTCCGCGCGCTGTCCGAGTGGCGTGACCCCGAGCTCGCCATCACCGGTGAGCGGGTGACGGCCGGGTCGCTGCACCCGATGGACCTGAAGAAGATTCTGGCCGGGGAGGTCACCGCCGCCGTCCACGGCGTCGACGCCGCGATGAAGGCCCGGGAGGAGTTCGTGGCCCGCTTCTCCCGGCGTACCTTCAGCGAAGTCGAAGACCTGCCCACCGTCTCCGACCTCGGCCAGTCGGTCACCGAGGTGATCAAAGCTCTCGGTTTCGTCAGGAGCAACGGCGATGTCCGCCGCGTCGCCCAGCAGAACGGCTTGCGCCTGGTGGTCGAGTCCGAAAGCGGCCAGCATCAGGTGACGCTGAACGCCAACGATGTCCACGAACCGTTGTCCGCCGTGGTCAAGAACAGGCTCGACGGCCGGACCGGCGACCTCTACCTCAAGGTCGGCCGCAAACTCGCCCGTATCGTGGCCACCGACTGATCCCGGGCATAGAAAGCTGTGGTGCTCGACCTGTTCGGCACCCTCGTCGCCGCGGAGCACGTGCCCGCCTACCTCGCGCTGAGATGAAAGCGTGGGAGATGCGCAAGGGCACGCTGGGCTTGCACGACGTGGAGGCACCCCGCCTGAAGGACGGGCACATCCTGATCCAGGTCAGCCACGTAGGCCTCTGCGGTAGCGATGCACCCAAGCTGCTGCGCGCAGGCGACTTCGCCCTGCCCGAGCCATGGCGGCCCGGCCATGAGATCGTCGGCACCGACTCCGCAGGCCGTCCGGTCGCCGTCGATCCCCTTGTGCCGTGCGGGGACTGCACCCGCTGCACCGATGGGAGCACCCATCTCTGCTCCGGTCTGCGGCGGCTCGGCTGGGACCTTCCGGGTGGATTCGCGGAGCAGGTGGTAGCGCCCACCGCCAACACACACCCGCTGTTGGATGGACTTGATCCCCTGACGGCCGTTCTCGCCGACCCGACCGCCGTCGCTGTCCACGGCCTACGCTGCACCCCGGTCGGATCACCCAGACGATTGGCTGTCATCGGCGCGGGCACGGTCGGCCTGCTCACCGCGCTCTACGCCCACAGGCAAGGCTGGGAAGTCGCCGTCGTACACCGCGTCGGTCGCGCACCCCACCCAAGCGTGACCGAGGCCGTGCCCGCCACGTTCCATTCGCCTGCTGCTCTGCCTATGGACGAGACCTTCAACGTGGTGGTGGATGCGGCCACCGGAACCGATCCAGCGCCGCTTGACCTCGCTCTGCGGCTCGTGAACGACGGCGGCACCGTCGTCGTCCAGAACGCCTACCATCCCGGCGTCCACCTTCCGACGCAGCTGCGCGACCTGTTTCGCCGGTCAATCCGCCTGATCGGCTCGTTCTCCTACTGCCGGCGCCACCAGCAGGATGACTTCACCATCGCACTCGGCTTGCTCGGTGAGCACGTTGACTCGATGAGGCACCTTGTAACCGAGGGTGGCGACCTTGCCGACCTTCTCTCTGTTCTCGATCACAGATCGTCGCAGACGGTACGACAGGTTCTCACCATCTGAGGATGGAGATAGGCGGCCCATCCGTCGGCAAGCTTGCCGCTGGCAGCCTCTCAGAACGCGGTCAGCATGGCTCAGCCGGTTCATGTGCGTGTCAGGGTGACGTGGTGGGGGCGCCGGTGTCGAGGTCGCGGACCAGCACGACCAGCCGCCGCGACTCAGCACTCACGAGGCCACATCCTGACCGGTCGCCCCGGCGGCCCGCCGCTCAGCCCCGCGGAACATGCCCGCCGACCTCGGCATCCTCACTTATGACACGAACTTCCAGATAGCACTCTCCGGAAGCTGTGGCAGCGAGGGCAGGTCCTCTTCGGCCCAGGCCTCGAAGAGGAGATCGGTTGCCCGGGCCAGGGGCACCGTCTCGCTGCGGTACAGCCTCAGCACCGATTCCTCGTATCGTCTGACGAGCGAGGGCGCGGCGAGCTCCTCGTGGACGTTTCCGCGGCACCGGCGTCCTCAGCGGGAGGACCAGAGGCTTGCTGCGGGGACGGCGAGGATGCGCTCTGTGAGCTGGAAGACCCGTGGGCCCGTGTGTACGAGGAGTCCGAGGGTGAACCGTGGACCGATCTCCGCCGCAAGCCATTCCAGGTGTCGTGCGTCGGTGTGGGAGGGGGCCGCGGATGCCTTGACCTCGATGGCGATGACCTGGCCGTCTCGGGCTTCGAGGAGCAGGTCGATCTCACGGCGGCCGTTGGCGTCGCGCAGGTGGTACAGGTCGGCGCCGACGACGCTCAGCGCGCACTCGGCGCGGAACTGGGCGGCGACGAGGGTGTCGATGATGCGTCCGAGCAGGTCGCCGTCGCGGAGCGCGCGGCGGTGGTCGATACGGAGCAACGGGGCGAGGAGGCCGGGGTCGGTGAGGTATCGCTTGGGTAGCCGGACCGCGCGGTTCGTGCGGTTGTCCGCCCAGGCAGGGACCCGCTGAGTGATCATAAGGGTGTCGAGGAGGTCGTCGTAGGCCACGGCGGCCTCGCGTCTGATGCCCGCCGAGTCGTAGAGCAGCTTGTGGGTCGGCACACCGGCGGTGTTGGCGGCGATCGCCTGGAGATATCTGCGCAGTCGCAGGGGGTCTCGTGCGACGCCGAGCGCCGGGGCTTCCCGGGTCGCGAGGTGGTCGACGTAGCCGGTGAGCCAGCGGTCGCGTGCTCGGTCGGCCTCGGTTCGCAGCGCCTCCGGCCAGCCGCTGGTGAGTGCCTCGGTCACGTAGGCGTGCAGGTCCCAGCCGGTGGAGGGATCCGCGAACGCGTCCGTGCCGCCGTCGAGGATCCGGTCGATCAGTGAGGGCGCGGTGGGGTCGCCGTGGCGTTCCCGGCCGACGAGGGGATACATCGTCAGCCGGACGATTCTGCCGGTCGCAGGCCAGCCCGAGGCGGTGAGGTCGGCCTGCGAGGATCCGGTGAGCACGAACCTCCCCGGGCGCGGGTCGTCGTCGACGGCCCGCTTCACCGCTCCGAGTACGTCGGGCACGACCTGCCACTCGTCGATCAGGACGGGCTCCTCGAGCCCGCGCAGCGCCGCGTCGGCGTCGGCCCGTACGACCGCGGCCTGCGCCGGGACGTCCAGGCGCAGGATCGACTGGCAGACACGCCGGGTCGTGGTCGTCTTGCCGCACGCCCGAGGGCCGACGACGAGGACGGCTGGGTGGGAGGCGACGACATCCCGCAGCTCCGTGTCGAGCAGACGAGGAACGTAGGCGCGCACGAATATCCGATCATGGAATTGACACATATTTGACCATGAAAATTACACGTAGATCATCGATAATTTAACACGCGTTCGGACCGCGATCCAGCGCACCCCGACCGTGCCGTGCGGCTGCTCGACGCGCTCGCGGCCTACCGGCCAGGTGGGCGGCGGGCGTTCCTGGCGGCCCTCGGGCTGCCCGAGCCCTATGAGGACACCGCACGCCGGAAGATCGTGCCCGAGACATTGGAGCGGCGTGTCTTGGCCGCCTTCGACGCCACCACGCCGTTGTTCCGCAAGACCTCATGCGCCGTGGCCTACGCGCACGGTCTTCCCAACTACAACGGCTGCTACGGCCACTACGGCATCCGGGAGCTGTGTGACATCTGCCCGCTGAGTCAGCTCGGACGAGCCGATCAAGCACTTCGCCACCCGCATCCACGGGCTGACCAACAAGGACGTGGCCGACGCACACGTTGATGTCGGTGTTCTTCAGCGCAAACTCGGTGACTGGCAGTGCCCCGAGGTCTTCGACACGCTCACACTCTCACGCTGCACCGCTCCACCTGTGACGCACTGGTCACGGCCCGGCTGTTCGTCCACCTCGCCCAACCTGCCGGGGCAGGTCCGCTGTCGCTGGGAGCAGAAAGCCGAAGTTCGCCGACCTGCGTGCCAGCTCCTCGACACGCGCGTCCATGACCATCAGCCCCGCCCCCGTGGAGATCCCTGATGCCGCCGGGCGCACGGAGAGAAAGATGATCGCGCGCCCTTTGGCCAGCTGGTGACCGTGCGAACCCACAATGTAGTCCAGGTCCGGATTTCGCCGGACACGGTCCCATCGTCAGCCAGACCCACGGCCGGGCTTACTCCGTCCGGAGGACGAGTCCGTGTGCGTTGAAGAAGAATCCGCCGGGAGTGAGAACGGCTGTACGGGCGTCGGGAACCTGACGGTCGCCGGCCTCACCCTGTAGTTGCAGAACGGCCTCACGAATATGGCCGGCGCCCTGCGTCCCGCCTTCGGACAAGCTGCCGCCATGGGTGTTGACGGGAATCCTCCCGTTGATTAACAGGCTGTTCGTCTTGTCGTCCCAGTTGTCCCGGATGAAAGCGCCGGCCTCACCCGGGCCGCACCAACCGATGGCCTCCAGCCAGGAAAGGGTGATGAAGGAGAAACCATCGTAGGGATAATACACGTCGATGTCGTCGAGCCACAGGTCGCTGCGGGCCCGCAGCGTCTCGACGCTCACCCGCTGGCCGTGGTTGCGCAGCCCCGGGGTCTGATCCTCCTCGTTGCGGCCGATGACACCCGCCGTCGCCGCATGGATGAGGACGGGTCGCCGCGGCAGATCGCGGGCCCGCTCGGCGGTGGTGATGACAAAGGCGATGGCACCGTCGATGGGAATGTCCATGTCGAGCAGCGACAGGGGCCAGCGGATCATGCGGGCGGCCAGGTAGTCGTCCATGGTGATCGGGGTCTGCAGGACGGCATGCGGATTACGCCCGGCATTTGACCGAGAGTTGATGGCGACCAGCCCGAAATCCTCCCGGGAGGCACCGTACTCGTGCAGGTATCGACTCGCCCATGCGGTGTATCCGACGGAACCCCACACGTTCTCGGGCGCGTCCGAAATACCCCCGGCGATCGACAGCATCCTGCGGAACGGGTCCTTGGCCGCGGCCCTCGACGCCCAGGGCAGCCGGTAGAATGTGTGATAGACGAGCGCGGTGGTGCAGGCGCCGGAATACACGGCGTTCATGGCCTCCAGGATCACCTGGACGAAGGAACCCTCCTGCGGTGGGCTCGTCCACCAGGTGGTCTCGGGAATACCGACCGTGGACTGGACCTTGTAGGCGATCGGAATCGCCCCGGCGATGCCATCGATGTCGGCCGCGGTCAGGCCCGCGTCCCTGATTGCCCGCGTGCACGCCTCGGCGCACAGAGAAAGCTGTGACCGTCCGCCCGAGTCACGGGAGAACGCACTGGCGCCCGTGCCGGCAAAGGCCACCTTGTCCTTGACGGGGTACCGCGTCATCGTCCAGGTCTCCTGGTCAATCGTCGGATGTGCCAGCGCCGGCACTACACACTGGCGGGTGAGGCGGGTGAGGCGGGTGAGGCGGGTGAGAAGGCTGGGAAGGGGTTGCCGTCACGTTCGAGCCAGGTGAGCGTCACGGGCAGTCCGATGCGCAGGGTCTGTGGATCGGCGTTGACGATGGTGGTGGAGAAGCGGAGGCCTTCCTGCTCCTCAAGTTCGACCACGGCGACCGGGTACGGCGTCGAGTAGTCGACGCCCGGAGCGGGCGGGCCCTGGTGGAGGAAGATCAGCAGGTGGATGACGGCCCGGCCGGACACCTCCACCGGCTCGATGTCCGTGGACCAGCAGTCCGAACAGATCGGTCGCGGCGGCTGGCGCCAACTGCCGCAGGCACGGCACCTGTTCACCAGGAGCTTCCGCTCGAGCAGGCCTTTGTAGTAGTGCTTGTTGTCATGGTCGATCGCGGTCCGGGGGAAGCGCGCCAGCACTTCCTCGTCGCTGATCGCACTCATCACGGTCTCCTTCACGCCGTCGCACGGCAGGTCCGCGGTACGGGCAGGTCCGGACCGTACATGATATAGGTTTATGTTGTAACTATATTGAGGGCGTTCCACCAGTCCCCTACCGCGGACGCCGGTCCCAGCATCCGGTCACCTCACGGATGGCCGTTCAAGGAATAGATCACTCCCGGAGGCCCGCGCATGGCAGAGGGTGTGGAACTACCCGAGTACGACGAGTTCGGGCACTTCGCGGACAACGCCCGGGAGGCCGGCTTGGCCTGGAGCGGCGCACCGGTCGTGAGACGCGAGGACGTCGTCGTCGAGGGCGAACGGATCAGCGCGCTCGTCTGGGGTGAAGGGTCCCCCGAACTGGTGCTGCTGCACGGCGGGGCGCAGAACGCGCACACCTGGGACAGCGTCGCGCTGGCCCTGGGCCGTCCCCTGGTTGCGGTCGACCTTCCCGGGCACGGCCACTCGGGCTGGCGTTCGGACGGCGACTACTGGCCGGTGCGCAACGCCGACATCCTGGCAAAGGTCATCGCCGAACTCGCACCGGACGCTGCCGGGGTTGTCGGTATGTCGCTGGGCGGGCTCACCAGCATCCGCCTCGCGTCGAGGTACCCACATCTCGTCCCTCGGCTCGTGGTCGTCGACGTGACCCCGGGTGTGACCCTGGAGAAGAGCGCCCCGATCGTCGCGTTCGTCAACGGCCCGGTGTCCTTCCCCTCGTTTGACGAACTGCTGGAACGGACCATCACGCACAACCCGACCCGGTCGGTCAGTTCGCTGCGCCGCGGTCTGCTGCACAACGCCCGCCCGCTCCCGGACGGCGGCTGGACCTGGCGGTACGACCGGTTGACCCCTCCGGGCGGCATGCTGGACTTCCTTCCCCTGTGGGAGGACGTCTCCACGCTTTCGGCGCCCGCCATGCTCGTGCTGGGATCGACCTCCGGTGTCGTCACCGCGGATGACGTGGCCGAGTTCCGCCGCCGCCAACCCGCGAGCCGCGTCGAGACCGTCGACGGCGCCGGCCATTCCGTCCAGGGCGACCGACCGGTGGAGCTCGCCGAGCTCATCACCGATTTCGTCTTCGGTGTCGACGAAGCGGGCCGGTAGCCCTCGCTCCAGCGCGCAGACCTGCACATCTACCAACGTGCCTCGCCGCCGGACGCATCCGGCGCCACCTATTGGAGCAGCCCTCAACCTGTTAGATTGTTCACCTGATTAAGAGTGCGTCCGCAGCGAAACGCCTCGCCCTCCTGCTCCGGATGGGAGCCAGGACGGCTTGAGGGGTTCTCGTGTCGGCGTGACCCGCGGCGTTGGAAAGCGGTATCGATGATCCTCGACGGTTTGACAGTGCTCGAGCTGGGTGCGGGCAGCATTGCCGGATCCCTGGCGGGAATGATCCTCGCGGACAACGGTGCCCGGGTCATCAAGATTGAATCACCCGAGGGTGACCGCCTACGCACGCAGTTGCCACCGGGCTTCCTGGTCTGGAACCGAGGCAAGGAAAGCCTGACCGCCGATCTGCGTACTCCCGCCGGCCAGGCCGAGGTCGGTGAACTCGCCAGGCACACGGACGTCCTGATCGAAAGCTTCGAACCCGGGGTCGCGCACGGCTGGGGCCTAGGCTACGAGACGCTGCGCACGGTCAACCCGGCGCTGGTCCACTGCTCGATCAACGGCTTCGGCTCAACCGGCAGGTATGCACGCCTCAAGGGCTACGAAGGCGTGGTCGCCGCGAAGGCAGGGGCGTTCGCCCGGGGTCAGTTCGGCTTCCGGCCGGGCCCGATCTTCACCGCCGCGTCACTGGGAAGCAGCGGCGCCGCGCACATGGCTCTCGGCGGCATCCTCGCAGCGCTCATCGTTCGCGAGCGGACCGGACGCGGCCAACGTGTCGAGGCCACCCTGGTGCAGGGCATCAACCCGGTCGACTACTTCGGGACGATGCACTGGCAGTACGCGATGAACACCGGCAAGGAGCCGCAGGTCATCATCAATCCCCGCGGCGGGGCGCTGGCGGCCACCCGGTACAGCCTCACGATGGCCACCGCCGACGGCCGCTTCATCATCACCAATCCGCAGCTTCCCCACCAGGCGCAGGCCCTCACCCGGGTTCTCGGTCTCGCACACACCATCGCCGACCCCGTGTTCGAGAACATGCCTCAGTTCAAGACTCCCGAGGACGCCCAGCGGTGGGAGGACCTGCTCAGCGAGACCGTCCGGAAGAGGACGCGCGCCGAGTGGGTGCCGCTGCTGGAGGCGAATTCGGACGTCGCCTTCGAGGTCGCCGCGACCTGCGAGGAAGGTCTCGACCACCCGCAGATCGTCCACAACGGGAACTCGATCGGAATCAACGATCCCGAACACGGCGTGATCCGTCAGATCGGGCCGGTCGCCACGTTCGGCAGGTCGCCGTCCCGGATCGAACGGTCCGCCCCCACGCTCGGCGTCAACCACGGCCCGTCGACCGGGCCCTCGGCCCCCACCGCCCCCGCCGGTCCTACCCCGCGCCATCCGCTGGACGGGGTGACGATCGTCGAGTTCGGCTACTTCTACGCCATGCCCTTCGGTGTCACTCTGGCCGCGGCGATGGGAGCGCGGGTCATCAAGGTCGAGGCCCTCGCAGGAGACCCGATGCGCAACTCCTTCGGCGTCAGGGAGACCAGCGGCGTACGGACGATGGCGGGCAAGGAGAGCATCGCCGTCGACATGTCCACAGATGAGGGAAAGAAGATCATAAAGGATCTGATCGCAAAGGCGGACGTCTTCGCCCTGGGCTTCCGGCCTGGAGTCGCCGAACGTCTCGACCTCAGCTACGAGACGCTGTCAGCGATCAATCCGAAGCTGGTGTACCTGCACGCCACCGGCTATGGCATCAGCGGGCCGTACAGCCCGCGCCCGTTGTACGCGGACTCGGCGAGCGCCGTGGCCGGCAGCATCCACAAGCAGGCCGCCTACTGGACCGACCCGGACCTGGTCGGCAGCCTGGACCTGATGGAGCTGCAGGCCATCGTGCAGCCGCGGCTGCGCGGCCTCACCGACGGGGACTCCAACGCCGCGCTCGTGGTCTTCTCCAGCCTCATGCTGGCGCTGGCCCACCAACGGCGGACCGGAGAAGGACAGTTCGTTTCCACAACCATGATCAACGGGAATGCCTACACCTACTCCGACGATCTCAACGCCTACGAGGGCAAGCCGGTGGCACCCGCCCTGGATCCAGAACAGCACGGTTTCAACGCGCTCTACCGCCTCTACCAGACATCGTCCGGCTGGGTCTTCCTGGCGGCCCCGACGCAGAAGGAGTGGGAGACCCTGATCGGCGGGATCAAGCGTCCGGAACTACTGGACGACGCCCGCTTCGCCACGGTGGAAAGCCGCCTCGACAACGACGACGACCTCGCCGTCATCCTGGAGGATGTGTTCACCACGAACACCGCGCAGGGGTGGGAGGACCTGTTCGTCCCCGAAGGGCTCGCCTGCGTGACCGTCTACGAGGGCGGCATCTCCGCGTTCACCTGCACCGACGAGACCATGCTGGAGACCGGCCTGGTCGTGGAGGTGGACCACCCGCTCTTCGGGCGGATCCGCGTGCACGGCCTGCCCGCGGCGCTGTCGGAGACACCCGGGCGGATCGGCCGCAGCTGCCTGCTCGGTGAGCAGACCGAGGCGCTTCTCACCGAGCTCGGGTACGGCGCGGATGCCATCGCCGCGCTCAAGGAGGCCAAAATCGTCGCGGGCCAGGAAGTACCCGCATAGCGGAGGACAGACCTCGGGATGGCGGGGTCGGTCCGCCCGAACCGACCCCGGCCGTTCCTCCGCCTCGATGATGCGCGGTCAGCGTCGGACGGTCATCCGTTGGACGGCCATCCGTCGGCGGTGGGAGGACCCGCGGCGGTATACCGCGTGCCCGGCGGATCGAGCGCCCAGGCCGCCGGTTCGTCCCAGCCGTCCTCGAAGACCATCTCGCGCAGGGGGCGACGGCGTACCGGCCCGTGCCGTCCCTCCGGACGGCCAAGCGCGATCGTCGCGGCGATGAACACCCCGTCGGGGATCTCCAGGAGGCGGCGGAGCTCAGGTTCCACGACCCGGTGCCAGCCGGTCAGCACTCCCCCGTAGCCGAGTGCCCTGGCGGCCAGCAGCAGGTTCTGGCAGGCCGGGTAGACCGACGCCCCATCCGACGGGTTGGGCTCGCGGTAGCGGACCAGGCACGGCAGGACGACGACCGGAACGTCCTCGAAGGTCTCGACAAAACGCGCCATCGTGGCGGCGATCCTGGCCTTCGGCGTGTCCACGTCGACGCCGCTGCCACGCTCGTAGCCATCCGACACGACCTTGTTGGCCCACTGCTCCCGGGCGGCGCGCCCGATCAGGGAGCGGGCGGCTCGAGCCCGCGGACCGTCACGCAGGACGAGGAAACGGAACGGCTGACGGTTGGAGCCGCTGGGCGCCCGGGACGCGGCGAACAGCATCGTCGCGAGCGCGTTCTCCCCGATCGGCTCCGGACGGAACCGGCGGATGGCCCGGGTCGTGACGATTCCCTCGAGCAGGCCCACGACGTCGTCGGGCCACGGGTTGTCCCGCGGTCGGTCACCGGCCGGCGGTTCGTCAGGCACCGGTCACGGCCTCAAGGAGTTCGAGCAGCATCAGGGCGGTGACCCCCCAGGCGCTGCCATGCGGAAGTTCGAAGAACGGAACCGTGAACGAGGAGTCCGCGGCGTTCCAGCGCTCCTGGCGGTACACGCCGTCCACCATCAGCCCCGCGAGTGAGATGTCGAAGGCCTGCTGGACCTCGCTGTTGTTGATGCGCAGCGCCGGCCGGGCCTGGAGAACACCCACGACCGGGGTGATCTGATAGTTCGTCAGGACGGCCTCCTGACGGCCCAGCTCACCGATCAGTTCGACGGAGGCGGGATCCAGACCGATCTCCTCCCACGCCTCCCGCAAGGCGGCCGGGCCGGATGCCTCGCCGACGTCGCGTTCCCCGCCGGGAAAGGCGACCTCGCCCTGGTGGGTGCTGACGGTCACGGAACGCTTGATCAGGAAGAGCCGGGTCTCGCCGGCTTCCTCGAACAAGGCCACGAGGACCGCCGCCTTGCGTACACCCGGCCGGCTCGGGGCATCCGGAGATTTTTTCCGTCGCTCGAAAGCGCGCCGGGCCGCGTCGACGCGGATTCCTCTGCGCGCTGCCGCGGGCAGGCCGGCCCACGGCGGCGGCAGGTCCAGGCGGGTCCTGGTACCCGAAAACCTGTCCCAGTACGGGATGGGCTCGTCACCCGGACCGTCCAGGTCCGCAGTGTCGGCTCCCGTCGCGACGAACGGGTTGTCGGGCCCGTGGGCACCCGCCGCTCTCACGCTTTCTCGAACAGCTTCTCCGCGTTACCACGCAGGATCTTGTGCTGCTGCTCCGGCGACAGCGACGTGAGTAGTTGAGAGAAGTCGGCCGGGGAGGCCAGACCCTCGGCGTGCGGGAAGTCCGAGCCCATGACCAGGCAGTCGACGTCGGGCAGGTCGCGGACGATCTTCGCGACGTTGTCCTCCGGGTACGGCGCGACCCGGATGTGACGCTGGAAGATCGCGCTGGGGCGCTCGGTGAGACGACCACCGCGCCACGGGCCGTTACGCCCCATGCCCCGGCTCTTGTCCATGTGCTCGAGGAAGTGCGGAATCCACGAGGCTCCGAACTCGGCGACCAGCACCATCAGGTTCGGGAACCGTCCGAAGACGTTGTCGTAGATGAGCGCCGACAGGGTGTCCTCGATGGGACGCTCGCCGTACAGGTTGTTCCACTGCCACGCGGACATGTGCCACGCCGCGGGGAATGCCTCGTAGCCCCACGCCGGCCCGATGTTCTCGTTGTACCAGTTCTCCATGATATGGAAGGCAACGGTCACATTGGCCTCGTTGAGGCGGGCCCAGATCGGGTCGAAGTAGGGGTCGCCGGGCGAGCGCCCGTTCACCGGACCGGTCGGCAGCAGCACGACCCGGGCCCCACGGGCAAGGAGGTCGTCCAGCTCGGCGACGGCTAGGTCGAGGTCACGCAGGGAGAGCAGCGCGGGCGCGTAGATGCGGTCCTGATAAGCGAAACCCCAGGTCTCCTCGAACCAGCGGTTGAACGAGTGCACGTTGGCGTAGGCGGCGGGCACGTTCTTCACGTAGTTCTCGACCGACAGCGCCATCGCGGACGGGAAGACGACGGCCCGGTCGACCCCCTGGACGTCCATCAGCTTCAGGCGGACGTCCCGGTCGTGGTACTCCGGCCGCATGGGCTCCGGCTCGTAGGTCTCGTCCGGGTTGCCCGACGCCATCTGGCGGAGCATCTCCTTGAGCGACCCGGGTCGGTACGCCAGATCGAACCCGAGGCCCTGCTCGGAGTTGAAGGTCGCGACCCGGTCAGCGGCCATGATCTTTTCCAGGCCGCCCTCGAACTTGATCGGCCGGACAGCGTATTCGGACCACTCCGCCGGAAGGTACTTCGTGAAGGCGTCCCTGGTCTCGTAGCAGTGCGTGTCGCAGTCGAACAGTCCGAAGCCGAGCTCTGTCATCGGAGCCTCCTCACATTTATCTTCGCGACCCTGCGAGCCTCGCGACCCTACGAGCCATTCCGTAAAATTAGCATACTAGTAGTGCTGATCGTAGGCTAGCGGCCGGACCACCGCGGGGCCCGCTTCTCGACAAAGGCCGCCGCGCCCTCACGCGCGTCGTCGGTGTCCTGTAGCGCGGCTGCCCCGGCCTGCGCCGCACGCCAACCGGCCGCGTCATACGAACCGGCCGCATCGTGCATCCGGCGCTTGGTCGCAGCCAGCGCCAGCGGTGCGTTCGCGGCCACCTGCCGGGCGAGCGTCAGGGCCTCCTCCAGGACCCGACCCGCCGGCATCACCCGGTTGACGAGGCCGAGCTCCAGTGCCCGACGCGCGCCGATCGGCTCGCCGGTAAGCCCCAGCTCGAGCGCGACCGCCAGGGGCAGGCGCTGCGCCAGCCGGGTACTGCCGCCGACCGAGGCGAGCCCCCGGCGAACCTCGGGGAGCCCGAAGACGGCGTGCTCAGCCGCGACGATCAGATCACACGACAGCGCGAGGTCCAGCCCGCCGGCGACCGCCGCGCCGTTCACAGCCGCGACCAGGGGCTTTTCGTAACGATCACGCAGAACGATCTCGATGCCAGGTCCCGCGCTCACGGCCGGTCGGGCACCGCGGGCGAACGCCCGCAGGTCCATGCCGGAGCAGAAGACGCGGTCACCCGCACCGGTGAGGACGACGACGGCGACCTCGGGGTCCGCGCCCAGGGTGGTGAGCGCGTCTCCGACCGCGGCAGAGGTTGCCGGATCGATCGCGTTGCCCGCTTCGGGACGACACAGGGTGACCACGGCGACGGCTCCGTCCCGACGCACCTCAACGGCCATCGGACGACCTCCAACCCGACGTCTCGCCCAACGTCGTGACACAGTTCGAACCTTGCACTAGCATGCGCTAACTAGGTTATACGTTTATCGGGTTGGCACGGTCGCGATGGCTGGCCGCACCGTCAACTGGGCCGGACGACCGCGTACGCCTCCGGAGGCGACCTTGCGACGCACGATCTTCACTCCCGACCACCAACTGTTCCGGGAGAGCGCCCACGCCTTCTTCGAGAAGGAATGCGCCCCGCACACCGAGGAGTGGGAGCGCGACGGCATGACGTCCACGGACGTCTGGAGGCGCGCCGGCAGCGCCGGACTGTTGGGCTGGGAGGTGCCGGAGCAGTTCGGCGGCTCCGGGGTCAAGGACTTCCGGTTCAACGCGATCCTTGCGGAGGAGATCGTCGCCACCGGCACGGTCGGTGTCGGTTTCGCCGTGAACAACGACATCATCATGCCCTACCTGCTCGATCTCACGACCGCCGAGCAGAAACAGCGGTGGCTGCCGGGTCTTGTCACCGGCGAGTCCATCTGGGCAATCGCGATCTCCGAACCCGGCGCGGGCTCCGACATCAGGAGCATCGCGACGACCGCCCGCCGGGACGGCGACGACTACATCGTCAACGGGTCGAAGACGTTCATCAGCAACGGGCAGATCGCCAACCACATCCTGGTCGTGGCGAAGACCGATCCGGCCGCCGGTCACCGCGGCATGAGCCTGCTGGTCGTCGAGACCGGCATGCCCGGCTTCGTCCGCGGGAAGAAGCTCGACAAGATCGGCATCAAGGCGGCGGACACGTCCGAGCTGTTCTTCGACGACGTCCGCGTCCCCGCCGCCAACCTCCTGGGAACCGAAGGCCGCGGCTTCCACAACCTGATGCGCAACCTGCCGACGGAACGCCTCGGTATCGCCGTTACCGCGGCCGCGCGGGCGCAGCGGGCCTTCGACATCACCCTGGAATACACCCGGACCCGCAAGGTCTTCGGTCAGCCGATCGCGGACTTCCAGGCCAGCCGGTTCTCCCTGGCCGAGATCAAGGCCAAGGTGGACGTACTGTGGATCTACCTGGACCGGTGCATAACCGCCCTGATCGACGAGGAACTGACCGCCGAGGAGGCGGCCGAGGCCAAGTGGTGGACGACCGAGACCGAGTGGGAGGTCCTCGACCGCTGCCTCCAGCTGCACGGCGGGTATGGCTACGTCAACGAATACGAGATCGCTCGGCTGTGGCGGGACTCGCGCGTCCAACGGCTCTACGGCGGCACCACCGAGATCATGAAAGAGATCGTCGGTCGCTCACTCGGCGGGTAAACGCGAGTTGACCCCTAAATTGCAATAGAATATTTTGCTTTTGGGGATTATTTAGGGCATTGACGATCCAGGGGCAGGGTGTATGAGTATCGGGATGTTGCTCGATATGACCGCGAGTGCTTTCGGCGACCGGGTGGCGCTGGGTCGGCATGACAGCGGCATTACCTTCGAGCATCTCGTTCGTGTGTCAACCGGAGGTGCCACGCTCCTGAAGTCCTCCGGCGCGGACCGCGTCGCCTACCTCGGTGCGAACAGCGCGGCCTTTCCCGCTGCGCTGTTCGCCGCAGCGGCGGCCGGGATGCCCTTCGTGCCCCTGAACTACCGCCTCAGCGAGGATCAACTCGACGCACTGCTCGGCGAGTTACACGGCCCCGTCGTCATCTGCGACGACGCCTACCGCAATGTCGTCGCCCGCACCGGCCTCACCGTGTACCGGTCCGAGGACTGGCTCGCCACCGCCGCGCTCGCGGAACCTTCGGACCCCGTCGACGTGGATGACGACTCCCCGGCGGTCCTGCTCTTCACCAGTGGGACGACGTCCAAACCGAAAGCCGTTGTGCTCCGCCACTCCAACCTCGTCTCCTACGTCCTGCAGACCGTCGAGTTCGGCGCCGCCGACGAGGACGAGGCCGCGCTGACCAGCGTCCCGCCCTATCACATCGCCGGGGTCGGCACGGTGCTGACGAACACCTATGCCGGCCGCCGGTTCGTCTACCTACCGAACTTCTCCGCGGACGCCTGGCTGCGCCTCGTGGCGGAGGAGAAGGTGACCAGCGCGATGGTCGTCCCGACGATGCTCGCTCGCATCGTCGAGACTCTCGACGGGGCACAGGCGCAGGCCCCGACGCTGCGGTCGATCGCCTACGGCGGCGCGCGCATGCCCCGTCCGGTCCTGGAGAAGGCACTCGAGGCCTTTCCCGGCACCGGCTTCGTCAACGCCTACGGGCTCACCGAGACCAGCTCGACGATCGCCGTCCTCGGGCCGGACGACCACCGTGAGGCGCTCGCGTCGCAGGACCCGTCGGTGCAGGCCCGCCTCGCCTCCGCCGGCCGTTTCGTGCCCGGGGTGGAAGGGCAGATCCGCGACCCCGCCGGACGGGTGACCGACCCCGGAGAAATCGGCGAACTGTGGGTGCGCGGCAGTCAGATCTCCGGCGAGTACCTGGGTCTCGCCTCCGTCCTCGACCCCGACGGCTGGTTCCCCACCAGGGACCGGGCCTTCCTCGACGCCGACGGCTACCTGTTCGTCGAGGGAAGAGCGGACGACACCATCATCCGCGGGGGCGAGAACATCGCGCCGGCTGAGATCGAGGACGTCCTCATCCACCATCCCGCGGTGAAGGAGGTCGCCGTCATCGGCCTCCCCGACGTCGAATGGGGCGAACGGCTGACCGCCGTCGTCGTGCCGGAACCACAGACCTCACCGGAAGCGGACGATCTGCGTGCGTGGGTCCGCGCCAGGCTTCGCGGCTCCCGCACCCCGGACGAGGTCGTCTTCCGCGACGAGCTTCCCTACACACCCACCGGCAAGCTGCTACGCCGCCAGCTGGTCGCCGAAATCGGCAGTTCCGCGACATTCGAGAGGGCGTGAGCCACAGCATGCGACTGAAGACAGGCACGCGACTGCGCAGCCAGGTCTGCTCCACAGAGGTGATCGTGGTGCGTCCCGGATCCGGTGATATCGATCTGACCGTCGGTGGCCATCCGGTGATCGGGTCCAAGGAGACCCCCGCCGACGGCCTGGACCTCAAGCCGGAGCTCGCCGGCGGGACCCTGCTCGGCAAGCGGTACACCAACGAGGCGAACGAGATCGAGCTCCTCATCACCAAGGCGGGCGTGGGCACGCTGGCCATCGGGCTGACCCCGCTGGTGCTCAAGGAGGCCAAGCCCCTGCCATCGAGCGACTGACACCAGGCTCTTACGAACGGTTCGGCCACGAACGGTGGGGACAGGCCCTGGAGCCTGTCCCCACCGTTGTCATGCCCGCTCGGTCGCCCGCGCGTGGTCGAGCGTGGTGCGTAACGCGTCCATCAGGATCCGGCCGGCCCCGGCCGGGCCATGGGCGAGGATCTTCGCGTCGAGGACCTCCACTCCGATCGGTGCCCGCACCCCGCCCTCGTCGAGGACCTGCACAACGCCGGACAGATCCAGATCGCCTTCACCGGGCAGCCTCCGGTGGAAGACGTCCTCGAGCGGCGGACCGACCGGTGTCGCTGTGGCGTCGCTGAGCTGAACCGAGAGAATCCGATCGCTGGGAACGCCACGCAGGATGTCGTTGTCACCGGCGCCGGGGCCCCGGTTGTGGTGCCATACGTCCACGAGGATCCCGGCGTTGGGCCGGCCGGCCCGGCTCGCGATCTCCCCAGCCGTCCCGATGTCGGAGATCGTTGCCCAGGCGACCGCTTCCAGGGCAACGTCCAGGCCGTACTCGGTGGCGCGGTCACACAGGCCCGCGAACTTCTCCGCTGCCTGATCGACGTCGACCGAATCCCCGAAGTGCGTCGCCACCAGCGTCCTCGCGCCCAGCGACCGGCCCGCTTCGAGATATTCGGTCTCGGTCAGTACCTGGTCCATGAAGGCGGGCTGGTCCGCGGGAGACGGCGTGAGCCAGTCACCCACCGCCTCGATCTCGGTGAGGACGAGGCCGTTGTCGTCCAGCAGTGCCCTGATGTCGGAGTCGGACAGGCCCTCACGGGTCCGGGCACGCCGCAGGGACCGCCCCAGGATCGAGATGCCGTCGAAGCCCGCCGAGGACGCCGCTGTGATGACGTCACGCAAGCCCAACGACGCCACCGAGACATTGCACAGGATGAGGGGGGCAACCGCGCCGCCCTCGCGCTCCCCCGTCACAGGTCGGCCAGGACATCAGCGTAACGCCGCCTTGCCTGCTCCTCAAGGGCGACAAGGTGGCTGGTCGGGAAAAGCCCGTCGGTCGCCTTGTGCTGCTTGAGCACCTCACGCGCGAGCGTGACCTTGTGGACTTCGGTCGGGCCGTCGGCGAGACCGACGGTGTAGCCCGCGACAAGCATGTCGAAGAACGGCATTTCCTTGGTCAGCCCGAGGGAGCCGTGCAACTGCAGCGCCCGGGAGGTGACGTCGAGCATCACCTTCGGCATGACCGCCTTGATCGCCGCGATGTCGCCGCGGACCTGCCGGTAGTCCTGGCGTTCGTCGATCAGCCAGGCGGTCCGCAGGACGAGCAGCCGGAACTGCTCGATCTGGATCCACGTGTCCGCGATCGCCTCCTGCACCAGTTGCTTGCGCGCGAGCACCTCACCCTGGGTGAACCGGGACAGCGCACGCTCGCACATCATGTCGAAGGCCCACTTCACCAGGCCGACCGTGCGCATGGCGTGGTGGATGCGACCGCCGCCGAGGCGGACCTGGGCGACCGCGAAACCGCCGCCCTGCTCGCCGAGGAGGTTGGCGCGTGGCACGCGCACGTTCTCATACGAGATGTACCCCTCGGTTCCCCCGCCGACCTCCTCGTCGATGAGTTCGACATGCCGGATGAAACGGATTCCGGGCGTGTCCGTGGGGACGATGAACATGGACTGCTGCCGGTAGGGCGGCGCGTCCGGATCGGTCACCGCGACGACGATCAGGAAGGAGGCGAAACGGGCATTCGAGGAGAACCACTTCTCACCGTTGATCACCCATTCGTCGCCGTCCAGCACCGCTCGGGTCTTGAAGACCTTCGGGTCGGCGCCACCTTGCGGCTCGGTCATGGAGAAACACGAAACAATCTCATTTCGCAACAGCGGCTCGAGATATTTCGCCTTGTGTTCCTCGGTGCCGAAGTGCGCGAGGATCTCGCTGTTGCCGGAGTCGGGCGCCTGGCAGCCGAAAACCGTCGGAGCGCAGCGTGAGCGGCCGAGAATCTCGTTGAGGAGCGCGAGCTTCAGCTGGCCGTACCCCGGGCCGCCGAGCTCCGGGCCGAGGTGGCAGGCCCACAGGCCCTGCGCGCGGGCCTTCTCCTGAAGCGGTGGGATGAGCGCGGCACGGACCGGGTCAGCAAGATCGTACGGCTGCCGGACCAGCCGGTCGACGGGTTCGACCTCTGTACGGACGAACTCCTCCGCCCAGTCCAGGAGCTTCTGGTACTCGGGATCCGTCTGAAAGCCCCACATCGGTGACTCCTGTCACTGTCTGTTTATACACTTGGTGACATCATGACTCTGCCGCGGATGGGATACGTGGCGAACACAGCCGCTTCGGGTCCTCCCTCGCAACCTCTGACCAGTGTGACGGGCAGGTGAAGCGGACCGCGCCGAACTACTTCTAATCGTTATATGTTTATACTTATATTGAGACATTCCCGCAACCAGGCCCGCCGTCGTTAGCAGTATGCGATCAGAAGAGGTGACACCCATCCCATGAGTGACAACGAACCACGCTGGGCGGGCTCGGACTTCCAGATGCCGCCCGGGTTCAACGGTGCGGTGGCACTGTGTGGAAGTTGCTCACGGAAGGGGCACTGCCGGCTGGGGATGGTCCACGAACGTCTCGACGACGACAACGTTCTGCGGGCGAATGTGACCTGCTCGGCGGACCACGAAGGTGGCCCCGACGTCGCCCACGGCGGATGGACCGCCGGGATCATGGACGAGGTACTGGGCCACCTTCCCATGCACCTAGGTATCCTGGCGGTCACCGGCACCCTGGAGATCAAGTTCATCCGACCGGTACCCCTGGAACGTGAGCTGCTGGCGTCAGCATGGCTCGAACGCCGCGAGGGCCAACGCCTGTACGTGTCCGGAGAACTGCGCCTGGCGACCACGAACGCGGAGCTCGCCACTGCCAAGGGCATCTTCGTGGCACGCGACCGCACGCATTTCGACCGTCAGCAGGCCTGGCTCGCCCAGCAGGACGCGGCCCAGTAAGAGCGCCCGAGGACAGTGCCCGGCCCAGCGGGATGACGAGCCGTTCGCAAGGCCCGGAAATGTTGTTCCCTTCAGGGACCCGGTTCGGATGGCACGGCCGGCAAGAAGCGGCCTACACCATCTGAACCCGGATATCAAGGTGGCAGCCGACAGCATGGCAGGACACCACATCCACCGAACTCGGTGGGCACGTTGGATACTGCTTTTCCTCGGGCTCATGCTGCTGTGCGACGGCATCGCGCTCGATAACCTGCTCGCAGTTCTCGGCGGGACGTTCGAGGCCTTTTGTGGCCTCCTACTGTGGCGAACTCACCATGAGGCGAAGCGAATTCTGACCTCGAGACCGCACCCACTCGTCCCCGCACCCTCGTCCTCGTCCTCGTCCTCGTCCGTTCAACCGCACCCTTGGACGGCCGGTCTCACGGCAGGAGAGCCGGACATCATCGAACACTGAACCCGCCCGGTACCACCAACCGAGCCGCGCACCAGCCCGTCCCGCCGCCGGTCCCGGTGCTTCGTCAACGTCGCCGGCCACATAGAACCACGATCAAACAACAGATCATCTACAAATGATCGCCACTTACCCAAAGGGTACAAAGTTCCTGGACCATGCCGAATCACCCTCGCTAGGGTTCATGACGTTGGGTGGGGACCGGAGAGGCGGGATGTCACAGTCCCGTCCTTGGCAACGGAGCAGTCTTGACCCGCTCACCATCCGCCCGCACATCAACGCGACGCCATCACCAGGTGGGTTCATTCCTGCACGGTCGGCTCTACCGTTATCCGGTCACCGTTCTGATCGGCGCAGGTGTGGTCCTCAGCATTATCGGCGGCTGCCAGCTGACCGGGCTGACCAATCAGTCATCACCCTCCCCGGTAACGCCCGCGACAACAGCCGCGGTGCCGGCCACCACGCAGCCCGTGGCACCAGGCATCCAGCCCGGCCCGCCGCCATCCCCGACAGCTTCGGCCACAACCGCGACCGCACCCGTATCGGTGACGACTCCCGCCCACACCCAGGCGGCAAAACCGAACGCGACAACGCGGCCTGCGACACAGTCGACCGCGCAGGGGACCGCTCCCAAGGACAACGGTCGGATCCGGCCGGGAGTCACCTATACCGGCCAGGGCACCTTCTACTCGCTGGGCGGCGGCCTGGGGAACTGCCTGTACGAGGGTGCCGGTCTGGAGGCATCCCACGCGTATGCGGCCCTCAACGACGCCGACTTCGAAAACGCGCGGATGTGTGGCGCCTACATCCAGGCCACCGGCCCGCGCGGCACCATTGTGGTGAAAATTGTCGATCGCTGCCCCGAGTGCAAGCCGGGCGATGTCGACTTCAGTCAGGAGGCGTTCGCCGCGATCGCCGACCCGGTGGCCGGCAGGGTCGCCATCTCCTGGAACCTCGTCAGCCCGGGCGACATCGGCAATGTGCAGTACCGGATCAAGGATGGCTCGTCCGCCTACTGGCTCGCTGTTCAACCGCGTAACCACCGCAATCCGGTGGTCTCGCTCGAGATCAGCGTCAACGGAACCTGGCTGGCACTGCCGCGAGAGGACTACAACTACTTCCTCGCCCCGAACGGCCTCGGCGCCGGGCCCTTCACGGTCAGGCTGACCGACATCTACGGCCAGCAGCTGGTGAACTCCGGGATCATGCTCAGCCCGACCGTGATCCAGTCGACCTCATCGCAGTTCGCCCGGCATTAGGCCCAGCTGCAAGCAGCTCACGGACCTCATCATCGGATGTCTGGGAGAAGTCGGTGTAGTACTGGCCCACCGCGAAGAACGTCGACGGCGTGGCGACGCACACGACGCCGTCGGCCACCAGTCGCATCTCCCGGCATGCCCGTTCGGACGCCACCGGCACCGCTACGACCACCTGAGCGGGCCCGCGCCCGCGAAGCCCATCGACGGCGGCGCGCATCGTCGCACCGGTTGCCATCCCATCGTCCACCAGGAGGACCACACGACCGGTGACGTCCAATGGCGCCCGGTCGCCGCGGTAGGCGCCTTCCCGACGTTCAAGCTCGCGGCGCTCCGCATCCGCCACCTGGCGGATCGTCTCCTCCGAGACGCCCAGCGCGTAAATCACCTGGTCATTACGGACCAATATGCCGCCGCTGGCCAGCGCGCCCATCGCAAGCTCGGCGTGACCGGGGACGCCGAGCTTGCGAACGACGAAGACATCCAAGTCGGCGTGCAACCGTCGCGCAACCTCGAAAGCGACCGGCATACCTCCCCGAGGCAGGGCAAGGACGACGACGTCCCCATGGTCGGCAAATTCGGTCAGGCGCTCGGCCAGAGCCCGACCTGCCGACGGCCGGTCAGTGAACAGATCCCGCACGGTCACCTCCTGCACTGCCTCACCCGCGGACATCACCTGCTGCCAGCACGGACCGCGCATCCACGGCCGGTCTCATCTGCTTCTGCTGCCGTTGCCTGTCCGGCTGCCGGTCGCGGTGGTCTCCTGCTCGCGCGGGCGTACTTCGGCGTCCGGTCCCGGATAGGTGAAGGTGACATGGCCGGAGTCGGACCAGCTGACCAGGAACGGCGGATCACCGGACGGGGACTGCACCTCAAGGATCTCGCCGTGCCGGTCCGGCCGGCCCAACGTCCGCCCGTGGATGATCAGCGTATCGCCGGGATGTGCCCGGACCAGTCGGCGATGCACGCCGATCCCACCGTCACCGGCATGACCTGGCTCGCCGAGGCCCCCCACCGGGGTCCTGCGATGGCGGGCGATGACTTCCTGGGCAAGCGGCCGGACAAGATCTTCAATGCGTCGCGCATCACGAATAAGGAGATCGTCAACAGACAGAACTCCGATGATCTGGTCGCCGTCGAGTACCGGCAGCCGACGCAACGCATGATCACGGAAAACCTCGTAGGCGCGGGCAAGCTCCACGCCGACCGCCAGCGTGAGGACATCCGTGGTCATCAGCTGACCGATGGAAGTCTCCATGGGAACGTCACGGGCTAGACCACGTAGCACGATGTCACGATCGGTGATAATTCCGACAAGACGACCCTGATCGGTGACGAGTAGCGCACCGACCCCGTGCCGGTCCATCTCCTGTGCCGCTTCCCGAATCGTGCTGGTCCGCTCCACCGTTACCGGCGGAGCGCTGACAACGCTGAGTACGTCAGTCATCGACGCTCACCTCCCGGGCCTGGATCTCGTGGTCAGCGTCCCGCGCGTGGGCATCTCGGGAGCTCCGCGACAAGCCCTCCATGTTGTGGCTGAAGGTTGTTACCGGAGGCCGTTGTCACGCGAACCCGACCTCCTCACCTCCCTCCTTCCCCATTCGCTGTTCCCGGAACACCCGCGAGTGCGGCCTTTCCACCGAGACCGCTCCGCCCGGCGGCCAAGATCGTCGCCATCGGGGTACCGGACCCCGGCAGGACGATTCGAAACCCCGTGTCCGTGGAAGGTGGCAGGAGTCGACCGACGCAGACGACCCGGACCTGCGACCCACCCACGGTCGCCGCCCGTAAGGAGGAGAACTGTGATCACGGTTGTGGCCTGCAGGCCGAAGGCTCCGTCGTCCGTCCCTCCGTCGTCCGTCCCTCCGTCGTCCGTCCCATCGCCCAGCCCGCCGTCCCACCCGTCCCTCGACACGACGCCGGGACCCGGCCCAGACGTCCCGAAGCCCGGCCCCGACCCGGATCCGCCCCTGCCCGGGCCTGACGTTCCCGCGCCCGCACCCGACGTCCCTGACCCGGTGCCAGGACCGGACATTCCCAGCCCCGGCCCAGGACCTGACCTGCCCCCGCCCATTCCCGGTCTCTTTCCGGCGGAACCGCGGCCTCCGACATAGGCCTATCTCGGGATCTCTCGCCCCAGTGGACCGGTCGAACGGTCTTCGACCGTGGACCGGCCAGAACCGAGGAGGAGCACCACGATGCCGATGCAGCGCCAGAGCACCAAACACGGCCCTGTCATGGACAACAACCTTGCGCACGAGGTCGACGGGCTGGTCCGGGCGGGACGGGACACCCGGACCGAGGAATGGCGTTCCGCGGAACCTCCGGGTGAGGACCAGCCGCAGGTCTCCCTCATGCCGGACCTGCCCGCTGTCGACCGCGGCGGCGGTGCAACCACTGCGGCGGTCGAGGCTCGTTCCGAACTCGCCCGCTGGTTCGACCGGCATGACTTCCCGGCTCGCCCAGCCCAGCTCGTCCACGGACTTCGTAACCGCAACGCCCCGGACCAGCTCGTCGAGACGCTGCTCGCCCTCCCCAAGCGCGAGCAGTACAACACCGTAGGCGATCTTTGGCGGGCGCTGCACGGAGGCGAGGACGTCGAAACCGTCCGCTTCTGACGATTGCGATAAGCCCTGACAACGGGAGGATCCGCTGATCCGCTGATCCGGTCAGCCGGGAAAGCCCGGGTCAGCGAACGGCGGAACCGGCTGCGGGTGTACCCGAAAGGTGTGCCAGATAGCGGTGGCAGGTTGCCGCCCGTTGCGCGTCCTGCCGCATGACTTCGCGGAAGAAATCGGCGATTTCATGCTGGCCGCCGTCCTCCGCATCCTGAATATACTGCCCATATTCACGACAGTCCTTGAGGGCATGATACTGCACCGAGATCAGGTCATGGACGACGTCACTGAATCCGGTTTCCTCTGTTGCCATCGTTAATCCTCTCCTTTTCGTCTTCTTTTTCTTCTCCGTCGGCGGTCCGCGGCTACCACCACACCGACGCGTGTCCGACCCTGTGTTCATCGACGGTCACCGGAGAACTAAACGTGGGCCGGTCGTCAATTCCTGGTCACGTCGGGCAGACGCGGCACAGCGCAACCGTAATCCCCGCCGGGCACGACGGACCGCGACGGATGGTCACCCACAGACAAAGAATCATCACTAAACGAAACCATCTAGGAACGTTTCTCTACCGACTTAGTCGGGAATCGGCTACCGTCTCCTCCAGGCCAACCGACAGGAGACACCGATGACCCAGACCGGCCTAACGACCCAGACCGGCTCCACGAACCAGGACGGCGGGACGCACGTGACCGTGCAGGGGCTGCTCGACTCACTGCAGGCCACCCGGGACGCGGAATGGCCACCGGAGCAGCTACATGCTTCCGCAACCCTGCGCCGGTCGCTGGAGGCCAATGCCGATCGCGCGCGTTTCGTCAAGCCCGGTGACCTCGTGCAACCGTTCGCACTGCCGGAGGTGGACGGGGGGCAGGTCGTCCTCACCGACCTGCTCGCGGACGGACCCGTGGTTCTGCTCTTCTTCCGGTTCGCGGACTGCCCTGCCTGCAACACAGCTCTGTCTGGCTACCAGGTCGCCCTCGAACCCGCGTTGCGGGAGCTGGGTGCTCGGCTTGTGGCAATCAGCCCGCAGGTTCCCGAGAAACTGGTCGCGATCAAAAAGCGTCACCACTTCGACTTCCTGGTGGCCTCGGACCACGAGTACACACTGATCGACACTTTCGGTATCGGATTCGATCCGGACGAGGAATCGAAGCGGAAGTACCTCCAGGGCGGCCATGACTTCAGCGTCATCCTCGGAACCGGACGGTGGACGCTGCCGTACCCCACGGTGGTCGTCATCGACCGCGACCGTGTGGTGCGCTTCGCCGACGTCCATCCCAACTGGATGATCCGTACCGAGGCGACAACCGTGCTCGACGCGGTCCGGTCGCCCGGCCAAAGGTAGCGCGATCATTTTCTTCGCGCTACCGGAGGCCCCCAACAGCCACCCGACCAAAGGTAGCGCGATCATTTTCTTCGCGCTACCGGAGGCCCCCAACAGCCACCCGACCAAAGGTAGCGCGATCATTCGATCGCCTAAAGTTTCGATCATCTAGAGTAAGGGGCGTAACGACGACGATGTCGCGGGGTGCGATCAGTTCAATGCCGCCAGCGATGATCGACCGGAGAGGTTGAGCGCCCAGGGAAAGACGGTGGTCATGACCACGCTTTGCGGAGTCGAGCTCGAGCATCCGCTGATGAACGCCGCGGGCACCTGTAAGAACCTTGACGAGGTGGATGCTCTCGCCCGCAGCGCCGTCTCGGCGGTTGTCATCGGGTCGATCACCCAGGAAGCCCGGGGTGGCAACGCGGGCAACGTCTACCATGCCGGGGACATCTTCTCACTCAACGCGCTCGGTCTTCCCAATCCCGGACTCGACTACTACCGGAAGCACCTCCCGGAAATGGTCTCCCTCACACAAGCCGTCGATAAACCACTGATCGTCAGCATCGCGGGATTCACCGGTGCCGAATATGCCGCCGTGGCCCATGACGTGGCGCTCGCCGGCGTCGACTTCATTGAGCTCAACCTCGCCTGCCCGAATGTGTGGGACGGCGGTGCGCAGAAACGCATCGCATGCTTCGACAATGGCCAGACCGAAGCCATCTGCATTCAGGTCGGCGAGGCGCTCGCCACCGCGGGTGCCGCTCGGGGAAACCAGCCTCCGCCGACCTTCGGCATCAAGATATCGCCGTTTTCGGACCCGGCTGGACTAGCTGAACTGGCTACTCTCGTACGAGCACTGGCCGGGGCGCCGCACGGCCCACGGTTCGTCTGCGCGGTCAACACCTTTCCCAATGCCTTCGCCCTGACCGAGGCGAACCGTCCGGTGATCGATGTCGAACTCGCCGGGCTCGGCGGCGCCGCCCTCAAACCCGTGGCACTCGGTCAGGTGCGGCAGCTGCGACTCATGTTGCCCGAGACAGTAGAGATCATCGGTGTCGGCGGGGTGACCTGCGGGCGGGACGTCCTCGACTTCCTTCGGGCCGGAGCCGGCGCGGTGCAGGCGGCCACGGCTTTCTGGAACCGTCAGGGCGACGCAGGCGTATTCGGCGACATTCTCGCCGGCTATGCCGACCACATCGAGACCGACCACATCGAGACCGACCGCCCGGGTTCCTCGGGACCTCCGGCGGGCCGGAGCCCGGCTTTTCAGGATTGACCTCCGGTCCGCGTACCCGTGTCCGTGTCCGTGTCCGTGTCCGCAAGGAACACGATCCGACTCGCTACCGTGTAGGGGACGGAGAACATACCGACGGATGCCCGACCGGGCAGGCACGGCGGGCGGCCACGGCAGCCCGCCGTGGGACGGGAAAACGGCATGGGGACAATGCCAGCGGAACAGGTCAGAGCCAGTCGTCCCCTGTGGCTGGTGTTCTTTGTGCTTTTCCTGGTCGCAGCTGGTCTGGGCGCCTGGGGCCTGGCGGAGCTGACGAGGCCCGCCGATCAGTGTCCTCCGCCGGCCGCCCAGCCCTGCGGCTACACCCCGACCGACATCGTCTACTTCGACGCACAGCTTTTTCTGCTCGGTTCCGAACCGTTGCAGAATGGCGGGCCCTTTCCGCTGCCACTCGAGGTCGCCCGGTTCCTGGCTCCGGTCGCGACCGCGTACGGCGTGGCCGCCTCGGTCTGGGACACACTCGCCGACCGGCATCGTCGGCGCGCGGCACGCCGGGCGCGGGGCCACGCCATCATCATCGGTGACGACCCGTTCGCGGTGACGCTGGCACATAACCTGAGATCCGCCGGAACCCCGACGGTTCTCGTCACCGCCGACCGTGACGCGGACCGGACGGCAGGGCTTGTTGTCGTCGGTGACGTGCGGGATCCGGCGGTACTGCGCGCCGCCGGCCTACCCCAGGCGGCAACCGTGTACGCCTGTCTGGCGGACAGCGCCGCGAACGCGGCGGTAGTGGCAGCCGTCGCCACGCTGACCGGACAGGCGCAGACCGCACCGACGGATGCCCACGACCATCCCGAACCGTTGGTGTGCTATGCGCGAATAGCCGACAGCGAGCTTGCGCTCGCGCTCAAGGCACGCAGGGTCGGGCTGTCCACGGCTTCGGAGTTCCGCCTGGACTTCTTCACCCCGGAGGAGATCGCCGCACGTAAACTCGCCGCCCGGATCCTGGAACCCCATCTGGGTTCCCATGATGGGGTACCGTCGGTGGCGATTGTCGGACTCGGTCCTTTCGGACGCGCGCTCGTGGTCGAACTGGCCCGGCTGTGGCGGGTCCGAAGCGGCGGCCCCCCGCTGCCGCTGCTTCTTGTCGAGATGGACGCGTCCTCGCAACTCACCGACCTTCGCCGGCGCTACCGGCTGATCGACGAAAAATGTGTCCCCCGCGCGAGGGACGAGTCCTCGGCGACCGTCGATCTCGGAACGATCCCGAACGGGTTCGAACCGGCAGCCGCGCCGGGCGCGCGACATCTTGTGCTCTGCGACCAGAGCGAGGAGACGGGGCTGCGCCGCGCGTTGAACACGACCCGCAGCGCCGCGGACGTAGGTCAGACCGTGACCGTGTGCCTGGGGCAGCGAACAGCCCTGGGTGACCTACTCCATCCCCGGCTGCTCGACCCGGGACCAGGCCAGGTACGGATATTCGCGATCGTCAACGAGGCGGCGGAACCGGACGAACTACGCAATGACACGCTTACGGTACTGGCCCGCGCCATTCACGGCCAGTACCTCATCGCCGAACAGGAAAAAGGAACCGCCATCGGCAGCAGTGAATCGATGGAACTCTGGGATGGTCTTCCTGAGGACCTACGGACAGCAAACTACCGGCAAGCCACCGGAATCGGCGCGAAACTGAACGAGATCAACGCGGTTGTCGTCCCGATGACCTACCCGACAACGGGATTCACCTTCCACCCGGACGAGATCGACCTGCTGGCCCGGATCGAGCACGAACGTTGGTGTGCCGAACGACGCAGCCAGGGCTGGACGTTCGCCCCGATCAGGGACAACGCCCGCAAACGCCACAACCTGCTGGTCAACTGGACGGAGCTGCCTTCCGAGCACCGGGCCAAGGACACCGCGACCATCCGCAACCTGCCGGATCTACTGGCAGACCACGGCCTGCAGATCCTGCGCCTGCACTGATCTGCGGACGGCTTTCGAAACACGCCCCAGGCTCCACCCGGGGATTGACCGCCACGTCGACCGGAGGGACCGTAGGTGAATGGCACACGTGGGCGAGCCGGTACGGATCGTGGAAGATGAACCGATCACCTGGCCGGCGGAGGAACCGATCATGGTTCCCGAGCCGGCCGTACCGGTACCGGTACCGGTACCGGTACCGGTACCGGTACACAGGTGAGCGTGATCGGCTGGCGCCAGTGGGCGGTGGACGGCTCCGGCCGGCTACGTCCCGCATGGACGCCGTGGTCGCCGTTCCCGGACGGCATGCTGATGTGGCGCCCAGACGGTCTCACCAAGGCTCTGTGCCTGCGGGTACAACGTGACGATCTCAGCAGTCGGATGCTGGGCACGCCGCTGCCCGCGCATAGCCGGACGCCGAGCGAGAGTTGTGTCTGCGGGTTGTACGCCTGGCTGTCACCGCAGGCGCTTGCCGCCGCCACCGCCCCGACGTGGACGTCACGGCCCATCGTCGTCGGCGCGGCGCGGCTCGGTGGCCGCCTGGTCATCACCGAACGCGGGTACCGGGCGGAGCTCGGATATCCGGTGGCTGTTCTCGACCCGGCCGGTGTCGTGTCCACCGCCTACCCGGTGGCCCGCTACCGTTCATGGGACGCTCTCGTCGCCGAATGGGAACAGCCGGACGACGCCTCCCCGTCTGATTGGCGGGTTGGGCCCTATGGGGTGAAGTAGGTGTTGCGGGCCATGGTGAAGGCCCGGTCGGTGGCCGCCCCCCAGACCCCGTCGACGCCCACACCGAGGACGGACTGGATCGCCTTCACCGTCACGACGTAGGCCGCCTGCGACTGCGGGCCCCAGACGCCATCCGCGCTCGTTCCGACCGCGGCCTGCTCGGCGCGGGTGTGACGGTTCTCCCGGACCGCCTGCAGTGCAGCATCCGTTGCCGGCCCCCAGATACCGTCCGCGGCAACGTGTACCGCCTGCTGTAGCGCCTGGGCCTGGGCCTGGGCCTGGGCCTGGGAGCCTCCGCCGGTACCACCGCCGATGGTTCCCCCGCGCGCGGGTACCATCCGCCTCACGATCGCCGTCGCCCTGGCGATGATCGTGCCGCAGGCAGCCGCACGCAGCACACCCGGGCAGTCTGGATGACTACCCCACGCGGCACCGCCGTCCGAGTGCAGGATGAGCCCGGAGCTGCCAGGGGTGTGGGTAACGACCAGCGCCCAGCCAAAGGTCCGAACGCCGTCCGCGTAGGCCTGCGCGACGGTCTCGATCTGCGCGTCGGTCAGCGGCTCGGTGTTGAAACCCTCGGTCTCGATCGAGTCGTAGCTGGCGTTTCCAGCTACCTGCGCCCATGCCCGCACGTCCGAGGGAACGTACTGCTCGCGTTCCCCCGACCTGCCCGCCCACAGTGTCGAGGACACCTGCGATGACGGGTTGTTGAACCAGCCGAACAGGTTCCCGTTGCCCTGCTGGACGTGCAGGACCAGACCGATCGGACGGATGGCGTCGCCGTCGGTGTTGCCGACTGGCCGGTAGGTGAATCCCGGAACGATATGCGTCACCAGGGCATCTTCCATCTTCCGGTCATGACGGTGTGCACGGGACAGGTCGTACACCCGGCCTGCCCCGCGAAGGGGCAGGCCGGTGGGATCGGGCGGTGTCGTTCGGTCCGCGGTCGGACGCGGCGAGCCTCAGGACGCAGGGCTCGCGATCGTCTTGGCCTGCAGGTACTCACGGAAGCCGTCGACACCGTGCTCACGACCGACGCCACTGATCCCGTAGCCGCCGAACGGGGTGTCGGGCGAGAGGTAGAAACTCATCCCGATGTTCACCGTGCCCGCCTTGAGGCGTTCGGAGATCCACAGCGCGCGCTCGGGGTCCGCTGTCTGGATGTATGCCGACAGTCCGTAGCGGGAGTTGTTGGCCACCCGCACCGCCTCGCTGTCGTCCCCGTCGTAACGCACGACCGTGAGCACCGGGCCGAAGACCTCGGTCTGCGCGAGCTCTGCGTTCTCGTCCACGTCGGCGACGACGGTCGGCAGGTACCAGAACCCCTTGTCGGCCTCGCCGCGCCGGCCACCGACGAGGACGCGCGCACCCGCGGCGCGTGCCCGGTCCACCAGTCCCTCCATGCGGGCGAGCTGGCTGGCGTTGATGATCGGACCAACGACATTCTGTGGATCGCGGGGGTCGCCCCAGGGCAGCGCCCCGACGATCGCCTCGAGGCGGCCGAGCACCTCGTCGTACCGGGAGGCGTGGACGACGAGCCGGGTGGCCAGCGCGCAGCCCTGACCCGAGTTGCTCATGCACATCCCGACGCTGAAAGGCAGGGCGTAGTCGAGGTTGGCGTCGTCGAGGATGAGGTTCGCCGACTTGCCCCCGAGTTCCAGGCAGGCCTTGCGGATCCCGGCCGCGGCACGCTCGGCGATCCGCTGGCCGACCGGCGGCGAGCCCGTGAAGTGGTACATGTCCACCCGCGGGTCACCGGTGAGTGCCTCGCCTGCGACCGCCTTGTCCCGTGAGCTGAGCACGTTGAGGACACCCGGCGGCAGGTCCGTGTGCTCCTGCGCGACCCGGGCGATGAACGCGCCGGTAAGCGGGGTGTCGGGCGCCGTCTTGAGTACGACGGTGTTGCCCGTGGCCAGGGCGTGGTTGATCTTCCAGATGTCGGTCATGAACGGCGCGTTCCACGGTGTGATCGCGCCCACGACACCGTACGGTTCATAACGCACCCGCCGCAGGCTGCGCAGCCCCATCAGATCGTAGGCGGGAAAGTTGGTCTCCCACTCGAACGTACCGATCAGGTCGATGAAGAAGGACATGTCCTCCGTCATCGCGTCGATGTGGGTAGCGGTGTTCGAGACGCAGATGCCGGCTTCGGCGATCTGGAGCGCCCGCGCGGTCTCGGCCTCCTTGCGCAGCCCCTCCTGTAACTGACGCAGGCACCGTTGGCGCAGTGTCCGGTCCGTCGCCCAGTTCGACTCGTCGGCCGCCCGGCGCGCGGCCGTGACGGCGTCCGCGACATCCTCGGCAGCGGCGTCCGCCGCAGTACCCAGCACCGACTCGTCCGCCGGGTTGACTACATCGAAGCGTTTTCCGGTGAGTGCCTCCCGGAACTCCCCGTCAATGAACAGCCGGCCTTCCGGCTGCGCTGCCACGGCCATGGTCTCTCCTCGTTACTGTGCGGATCGCCTCTGTCGGCGTTCCGCCCGTTCGTCGGGTAAGGGTTGAGGACGATTGTTACCGCGTCAGTCCGTCGCGGTCGGTGCGGGTAGCGGGTCGGGGGGGAACACTATTTTGCCGGCCACGAGTTCGGCGATCCGCTCCGGCGCGTAGCCGAGTTCGCCGAGGACGGCGGTGTTGTGCTCACCGCGCAGGCAGCTCGGTGCGATACGTCCGGGGGTCTCGGAGAACTGGGCAGGAAGGCCGTGCCGCAGGATCCGGCCGAAAACCTTGTGCTCCACCTCCACCACAAGGTCGGTCTCGCGCAGTACCTCGTCGGTGCAGGTGAACGCCGACTGCCCATCCTCGAATACCCGGACGCAGGCGACGTCCCGCGAGGCGAGGAATGTCTCCCACTCGTGGGCATCCCGTTCCTTGAAGGCAACGCTCAGCTCGTCGACAAGAGCGTCGTCGTTTCCGGCCCGATCCTTCGGAGTGGCGAACCGGGGGTCGGCGACCAGCTCGTCTCGTCCCAGTGCCGTCGCGAAGATCTGCCATTCCGCCTGGGTCGGAACGGCGAGGAAGACCCAACCGGAACGAGCCTGATAAATGCGGTACAGGGCGTTGAAACCGAACTGGTCGGGATCCGCCTCCGGGAACGGAGGCTTTCCCTCATAGCTGTTGAAGTCGTCGGAGTAGGCATAGGAATTGCCCGTGAGCATGGATGTCGAGACGAACTGGCCTTCTCCGGTACGGCGCTGGTGGGCGAGCGCGAACATCAACGCCGAGAGCACCATGACCGCGGCGTTCGAGTCACCGTCGACAATTCCCCGAAGCCGGGGAATGATGACCGCCTGGATCTCGGCGATGTTCCAGTCCTCGACCAACTCCGGGTCGAGCCAGTGCGCGGCCTGCCGGTGGACGTTACCCGCGGGCGCGCCCGCGGTCTGTGCATACATGGGCCGCATGGCATACGGCCCGTCGATACCGTAACCGCCCGCGTACAGATAGACCAGACGAGGGTTGATCTTGGCGAGGGTCTCATGGTCAAGACCCAGCCGTCCGGGTACATCAGGCCGGAAACTGGTCACGAACGCGTCCGCTTTCGCAATCAGATCATGGACGATTTTCCGGCCCTCGGGGGTGGTGACATCGACCGAGAGGCTTTCCTTGCCCTCCATCGTCCTGATCGCGCCGCTCTCCTTGGCCCCGAAGGAGACGCGCATCGGATCCCCCCCGCCGTCCTCGATCTTGATGACGCGCGCGCCGAGCATCGCGGCGAGCGAAAGACCGAAAGGCATCGCGAAGAAGTAGCCGAACTCAACAATCGTCACCCCGGCCAACGGATGTTCCGGGCTCGGGCCGGTGGCGCTGATCCGCAGCGGGCCCGTCAGGTCACCGCGGGACTCTCCGATCGCCGGCGCCGACCGCCCGATGACCGACGGTGCCCTCCCGAAGGATGCGACCGGCCCGACCTGGCGGACGGGTCCATGCACCGGGTCATGCACAGTCAGCGACTGTCCGAGATGGACGATCTGGGGATGGTCCAGCCCCTCCTCGGTCGTCCGGACGATCTCAAAGGGGATGTCCGTATCAGCTTCGAGAACGGGCAGCCACTCCTCCAGCGTCCTGCCACGGAACGCCTCGGCGATCATGTCCTCCCAGGCCTGCGCATCCTCGGGTGTGGGGAACATGCTCATGGTCGTGTAGCGGGGATCGTCGATGAGGTGACCCAGCCCCAACGCGCGGGTCAGCGCCCGCGCCTGATGCGCCAGCATCGGCATGGTGATGATGTAACGACCGTCCCTGGTGACGCTCGTCAGCAGGTAGCGGGTCGCGGCCAGGACGCCCGTCGGCGCGAGGACCACGTGCGGCTTGCCACCCGTCCGCTTCGCGTACTGCCAGTGCATCGTTCCGAAGAAGTCTGTCGCCGACACGCCCTGCACCATCGTCGCCTCGACCCGCTGCCCCCGACCGGTATTTTCCCGTACCATCAGGGCGGCCAGGGTCGCGGAAACCCCGATCTGCGCGGCGCCATGACTGGCCAGCCCGACACCGGAAAAGATCGGCCCGGGTCGGAATCCCCAGTCGCCGCGCGCGAACAGACCGCACTTCGCCATCACAATGCCGTCGTATGCTTTCAGCTTCGCATATGCGCCTTGCCGGCCGAAGCCTTTCACCGAGCAGTACACCAACGCGGGGTTGAGCGCGCTGAGCTCGTCGAAGCCGAGCCCCCACGCCTCGACGACACCCGCGCCGAAACCCTCCACGATCACGTCAACGTGTTGTGCCAGCTCACGCGCTTCGGAACGACCCGCGGGCGTGCGTAAGTCCAGGAGCCGGCTTTCTTTACCACGGTTCCACACCAGAAACCCCGATGGCGCCGACACCCGGAGGCGGTCGCCCTCCGGGGGCTCGATTTTGACAACCCGCGCACCGTTGTCCGCCAACATCATACCGATCATCGAGGCCGGGATGCTCCCCGCCCCGTATTCCAGAACAGTCAGACCCTGACAGATACCGCTCAACCCGACTCCTCGAATTATCCTACAGCTACCCGACCATCACCCTTGGTGATGATTGGGGAGAAGGTCGCCGGACGAGACCGACACCGCAACGCCCACGGCACCGCCACAGGTCGTGCTCGCACATCGCCTCCAAAGGCACAAAACCGGCGGGCGTGCGCATGGACCCGGACAGTGCATCCACACCGGGCCGGGCCGGGCCGGGCACGAGACCGCCGACCGACTCGAAGCGTTGCACCCTCACTTCACGGATGCAAGGGTCTTTGAACTCAACTATCTATCTGATATGACAACACGGTCGATCATGATTCGGGCTGCCGGGACGGCACCCGCCCGCCCGGGGCAACTACCGCCCGGGGCAACTACCGGTCGGCGGTCCGCGCAGCCGTCTCCCGGTCCAGCGCCGTAATGGCCTCGCTGACCGCGAGGATGCGCCGGGCGTTGTCCACATGCAGGTTCTCGATCATGCGGCCGTTCACCGTGGCGACACCGCGACCCGAGGCCAACGCCTCCTCCCAGACCATGACGATGTTCCTGGACTCCTCGACCTGGGCCTCGGTCGGCGCGAAGACCCGGTTGCAGGGCTCGACCTGACCCGGATGGATCAACGTCTTGCCGTCGAAGCCGAGCTGCCGTCCCTGGAGGCACTCCGCCTCGAAGCCGTCCAGGTCCCGGATGTCGTTGAAGACCCCGTCCAGGATGGCGACGCCGGCGGCCCGAGCCGCGAGCAGGCAGAGCCCGAGCCCGGGCAGCAGCGGTGCCCGGCCGCGCACATGCTCGGCGTGCAACTCGTTGGCAAGGTCATTGGTGCCCATCACCAGGACGCCGAGCCGCTGCGACGCCCGCGCGATCTCCTCGGCGTGCAGCATGGCGACCGGGGTCTCGACCATCGCCCAGATCCTGGTGTGGTCGGGTGCGCCCGCCGCCTCCAGGCTCTTCTCGACGGCGTGCACGTCCTGCGCGCAGGAGATCTTCGGTACGACCACCGCGTCCGGGCCGGCCGCCGCCGCCGCGCGCAGGTCGTCGGCGTGCCAGCGGGTGTCCAGAGCGTTGACGCGGATGGTCACCTCCCGCCCGCCGTAGACCCGGTCCGTGACCTTCGCGCAGGCCCGTTCCCGGGCGGCGTCCTTGGCATCCGGGGCGACCGCGTCCTCCAGGTCGAGGATCAGCGCGTCGGCCGGGATTCCCTTCGCCTTCTCCAGCGCCCGCTCGTTCGCGGCGGGCATGTACAGGACGGAGCGGCGCGGCCGGTAGGCGGGCACCTGGATGTTCGGTGGGACGCTCATCGGGCGGCCTGCCCGGCTGCGTCGGCGAAGCCGTACGCCTCGGCGAGGTGCGGGTCCCGGGCGGCCAGAGTCCTCGCGAGGTCCAGGACGACCTTGCACTGCTTCACCGACGCGTCGTCCTGCATCTTGCCGTCCACCATCACTGCTCCGGTTCCGTCGCCCATCGTCTCGATGACATGTCGGGCCCAGGCGACATCGGCGGGTTCGGGGCTGAAGACCCGCTTCGCGATGTCGATCTGCACCGGGTGCAGGCTCCACGCCCCGACGCAGCCGAGCAGGAACGCGTTGCGGAACTGGTCCTCACAGGCCACCACGTCGGAGATGTCACCGAACGGGCCGTAGTACGGCAGGATCCCGTTCGCTACGCAGGCGTCCACCATGCGGGCGAGGGTGTAGTGCCACAGATCCTGCTGGTAGGTGGCGCGTGGCGCATCCGGGTCGGCCGCGGACGGGTCCTGTCGGACGAGGTACCCGGGGTGGCCGCCACCGACGCGGGTGGTCTTCATCCGCCGGTCCGCGGCAAGATCCGCAGGCCCCAGGGACAGGCCCTGCATCCGCGGGCTCGCCCCGGCGATCTCCTCGACGTTGGCGACTCCGCGCGCGGTCTCGAGAATCGCGTGGACGAGCAGCGGCCGGGTCAGGCCCGCCTTCGCCTCAAGCTGGGCGAGCAGGCGGTCGACGTAGTGGATGTCCTCCGGCCCCTCGACCTTCGGCACCATGATCACATCCAGCTTGTGGCCGATCGCCGGGACGAGGCTCAGCAGGTCGTCGAGGCCCCACGGCGAATCGAGGCTGTTCACCCGCGTCCACAGCTGGGTGTCGCCGAACTCGGTCGCCGCCGCGAGCTTCGCCAACCCCTCCCGCGCCGCGATCTTGGCGTCGGCACGGACACCGTCCTCAAGGTTGCCCAGCACCACGTCGAGACGGGGCAGGATGTCCGGGACCTTCGACGCCATCTTCTCGTTGCTCGGGTCGAAAAAGTGGATCACACGGGATGGCCTCTGCGGGAGCTCCCGCAGGGGCGCGGGTGCGCCCACCGCGAGCGGAGCGAAGAAGTCCTTCGGGTTACGCATGGGAGAACTCCTGTCGGCGTCCGTCTAGTCTAGGTTTCTCAGAGCCGCCGGCAACACGGGAAGAGCCGTGATCGCATCACCTTCGGCCGACCAGGTGCAGCTGGAAGATCCTCACGCTGGTTTCGTGCCAGCCGCCGGGTCAGTATCCAACCCGGGACCACCACGGGCATCCGATCGGCGGGAAAACCGGATGAGAGACAGCCGTGCCCGACCTACTGTCGCTCTATGCCACGCTCCGAACCGGCGACCTCAACCGCGATCGGGCAGGCCCCCGACCGGTCCGACACCATCCCCGCGATCTCGATGCAGGGTGTGATGAAACGATACGGGGAAGTAACCGCGGTGGACGGGCTCGACCTCGACGTTCCCACCGGTGCCTGCCTCGGCCTACTCGGGCCGAACGGTGCCGGCAAATCCACCACGATGCGGATGCTGACCGCCCAGTCCATCGCCGACGCAGGCCGGATCAGCGTCCTCGGGTATGAAGTGCCACGCGCGTCCAAGCAGGCCAGGGCCTCGATGGGCGTGGTCCCGCAGGAGGACAACCTCGACATCGAGCTGACCGCCCGGCAGAACCTCGCCGTGTTCGCCCGGCTGTACCGGGTACCCGCCCGTGAGCGCCGGGCCGCCATCGAGCGGGCACTCGCGGTCGCGCAACTGGACGGCCGTGCCGACACGGCGACCCAGAACCTCTCCGGCGGGATGCGGCGACGGCTGCTGATCGCCCGCGCGCTCGTGCACCGCCCGCGCCTCGTCCTGCTCGACGAGCCCACGGTGGGGCTCGACCCGCAGGTCCGCCAGGAGTTGTGGAGTCTGATCGCCGGGCTGCGCGCGGACGGGGTGACCGTACTGATGTCGACGCACTACATCGAGGAGGCGGAGCGACTCGCTGACGACGTCGCCATCATGTCGCGCGGCCGGGTGATCGCGCGGGACACCCCGACGAGGCTCCTCGACACGCACGCCGGGCGGACCGCGGCGGAGTACTACGGCCCACCGCGGCGGCTCGCCGAGGTGACGGCACTGGCCTGCGCGGCGGGTTTCACCACCCGCCCGACCGGGCCGTCGGTGTCGGTGCTGCGAGCCGAGAACCTGCCCCCGGGGCTGGACGAACAGCTCGGGGTCGGGGTCCGGCGCCCCGCAACCCTGGAGGACGTGTTCGTGGCCCTGACCGGGGATCGGATCGAATGAGCAGCGGCGGCGAAAGGATCGGGCCAGGAACAACAGCCGGGCCGGGCGGGACACGGTCGCTGCGGCGGATCGAGCCGGCCGCGCTGGCCGGGGTGATCACGCATGACCTCACCCTGTTCCGGCGGTACTGGCTGTCGACCACCTTCTCGGCCGTGGTGGAACCGACGATCTACCTGTTGGCCTTCGGGTGGGGGTTCGGCTCGCTGGTGTCGGTGGTCGCCGGCTACCGGTACGTGGACTTCCTCGGCACCGGCGTGGTCGCGACCGCGGTGCTGTTCGCCTCGGCCTTCGCCGGCATGTTCCAGACCTTCATCCGGCGGACCTATCAGAAGATCTACGGAGCTGTCCTGGCCGCCCCCGTGGACGTGCCGGAGATCGTTCTCGGTGAGGCGCTGTGGATCGCGGCGAGGGCCGGGGTGTACGGATGCGCGCCCCTGCTCGTCGCGATCGCGTTCGGCCTCGATCCGGTTCCCGGCCTGCTCGTGGTTCCGCTGGTCGGTTTCCTCACCGGCCTCGGGTTCGGCCTGTTCGGAATCTGGACGTCGGCGCTGGTACCGTCCATGGACAGCTTCGGCTACATCATCTCCGGCGTGATGACACCGCTCTTCCTGGTCGCCGGCACGTTCTTCCCGGTGGACGGGCTTCCGCACTGGGCACGTACGCTCGCCCAGGTCAACCCGCTCTACCACTGCGTGCAGTTGGTACGTGATGCGGCGTTCGGCTTCGCGCCCCTCGCCGACCTCGGACACATCGGTGCGCTGGCCGCCTTCGCGGGGCTCATGTGGCTGCTCGCCGTCCGCCATATGCGCCGCCGCCTGATCGACTGATTTTTTGATTGCCCTTTCCCGAAACGCGTCTGTCTGGCCGTGGAGCGATGACGACAAATGGCGAGAAAACTTCCACTGAACTCTTTACCGGAAAGGCTTTCGCCGTGGAAGTCGCCACAATAAGGGAAACCTCGGACGCTTTGCCGAAAGTCGAATTTCTTTCGCTTGACGGTGGCGCCGATGGATTCGTCTTCTAATAAAAAGTGGTGAATACCGGATCGGCGCGGATGAGATCGAAAACGTGCTTCTCGCCCATCCGGCGGTCCGCGAGGCAACGGTCGTCGGCCAACCCGGTTGAGGCGGGGGCGACCGTGGTGGACCCACATGAATACGTTCAGTGACAGGTGGCTTGTCGCCTTCCCCGATCGTCCGACCACGGCCGTCGTTGCCGGCGACAACAGAGCACCCCTGCACTGTTGTCGATAATTGAGAGCATGTTGTGATTATCTGGCAGGCTTCCGCGCCTACTCTCATTCGGGCCTACCATCATCCGAGCGCGACGCCTTGCAAAAAAAAGGGGGGGTAAGAAAATGGACTGGCGCTACCGGGCTTTCTGCCGAGGTACGGATCCCGAGATCTTCTTTCCGGTCGGGAGAACCGGGCCGGCCGAAACCCAGATCAACGCCGCAAAAGCCGTGTGCCGGCGGTGCGCGGTTACCACTGAGTGCCTGACCTGGGCGCTGGACACCGGTCAGGACACCGGCGTCTGGGGAGGGCTCAACGAGAACGAACGGCGCGAGCTCAGACGGCGCACGGTTCATCTGCCGGTATGAGGGGTTCCGGCCGTCAGGGAGGGATCCAGGCTCAGATCCCGGCGAACAGGCGACGGGTCTACGCCACCTGCATCGCCGACCGAACGCTATCCGATCAGGTCGATAGCGCAACCGATTCCGCAGGCCGCAGCCAGCTTGGCGTCACAGGTGATTACCGCGGCATCGAGTTCTTCGGCGAGCGCGATGTAAGCGGCGTCGTAGGAGGTGACGTTCTCGCGTAGCTGCCACATGCGTTCCAGTAATGGCGCGAGCGGCATGCGGCGGATCGGGAAACTCGCCAGGTGGCGCAGGGCGCGGGGGACCGCATCGTGCAGGCGCTGGTTGCCTCGGGCCATGCCACGCAGCGCGGAGGTCACCTCGACATCCAGGTGCGCCGGCGCAAAAACAGCCTGACCGGCGGAAAGCCGTGCCGTGACCTGCGGTCGCCGGGGATCCTGAACCGCGTAGAAGGCGGCGAGGACCGATGCGTCGACCACCGCCAGGCTCACGAGGCGTCCCGCGCCTCGCGCACCGCGGCGACCGCGGCATCAAGGGTAACGCCGGTCCCCTGCGGGGGTTCGTACGACGCGACATAGTCGGCCAACCTGATGACGCGGGCAACCTCAGCGAGCCGTTCCACCACGAAGGCGTTCAGTGACTGGTGGCTCGCCACCGCCCCCTCGACGAGGACGGTGTAGATCTCGTCCGGCACGTCACGCAGGTTCATCCGCTTTATGGCACCATTATGGCACCATCATCGTCAGGTTGCCCTCGGTGCCAGGACGAGGGTCCGGCCCCAGTCGGCCCCCAATTGGGCCTTGACCGCGGCCATGGCAACCGGGGAACAGCTGGCCACCGGGTCGGCAGTCCGGGCCGGCCCGATCCTGCGGTAGACGTCTGCGACGTTGAGATGCAACGACGGATAGAAACCTCGTACAGCGAGGGACTCATGGTACGCCTGCGCCCGCTCGTCGGTGACCGAGTCCGCCGCCGCCAGAACGCGGAGATCCTATTTCGGTTCGTCATGGACGTCGTCCTGCGCTGACACGGCCCCTCCCGATGCCCGACCGGCAACTCCCCGGCCAGTGGACCATAGCCGCACCCACCGACAGAACCGCGCCAGCCGCCCAGGCTCGCGAGGCGTCCCGTAGCTGGTCAGCGGGGCGAGACGGGGCGGAAGTTCGGGGGGCGGCGCTCGACGAAGGCGGCAACGCCCTCACGGAAGTCGATGCGGCGGTCGGTGTCCCGGACCAGCGCTTCGGCCTCCTGCTGCGCCTCGGCGAGGGTGCGCCCCCAGTCGGCATCCAACTGGGCCTTGACCGCGGCCATGGCAACCGGGGAGCAGTTGGCCACCAGGTCGGCGGCGTAGGCGCGGGCAGCCACCACGAGCTCCTCACGAGGAAACACCCGGTCGACCAGACCGAGCGCGAGGGCCTCCTCGGCCACCACGACCCGGCTGGAGATCAGCAGGTCGGCGGCCCGGGCCGGCCCGATCATGCGAGTCAGTAGCCAGCTCGCACCGAACTCGGCAGGCAGCCCACGACGGGTGAAGGCGGGAGCGATCTTGATACCGCTCGCCGCGAAACGCAGATCGCACGACAGCGCCTGGATCAGGCCGATACCCGCGCAGGCACCGTTGATGACCGCGATCGTCGGTTTGCGCAGCGATCGGGCATGGGTCATGGGACGGGTGCGCCACGTGGGTTTCTCCGCAGCCGGGCCCTGCGAGACGCTGTCGAGGTGCCCCATGTCCATACCGGGGCAGAAGGTGTTCCCCGCTCCGGTGACGAGTACGACCCGGACATCGGGGTCATCGTCGCAGGCGTCGAGCAGGTCGAAGAAGGCCCGCTCCATCTCGTACGTCCAGGCGTTCTTCCGTTCCGGCCGGTGCAGCGTCAGCGTGGCGATGCCGCTGTCGACATCGCAGAGCACGACCTCGGACGCCGCGGCGGCGGATGCGGTAGAGCCGGGTCCCGAGACGGCGGATGCCGCAGCATCGGACGGTGCGGTGACTGTCACATGAATCAACCTATTCGCATCTCGAACAACCGAACATGACTACATGTCAACCAATAGCAACGGCGAGGTTCGGCCGGCGGGTGACAGCACCCGTCCTCCCGAGGCGACAGCGCTCATCGTGAGCAAGGGTCGCGTTCCAGTAGCCGTCCAGGTCCTGCCAGAGCTCGATGACACCCGGGCAGCAGGCGCTGGCATAGGCCGCCGCCGCTTCCACAAGCAGCTCCGGCGGCACAACGTCTCCCTCGACCTGCACCTTCACGACACGCCTCCGTGGTGGCTCGACAAGTGCGCTGTCCTGTACCTGCTACCGATCATCGGGCGTGGTGGCCAGACCACCACGCCCGGTATTTCATCAGTACTTCCTCGTGGCTGCCACCGGTTCCTTGGGCAGCCCGAGGACGTTTTCGCCGAGGATGTTGCGCTGGACCTGCGAGGAGCCCGCGTAAATTGTGCCCGCCACGGAGTTGTACAGGGTCCCGATCCAGGATGCGGTCGAATTCAGCGAACCCGGGTCATCGGTGCGGTAGGCACGCGGTGGCATCCGCCCCTCGACGACCATCCCCGCGGCGCCGAGGACGTCGAGGCCGAGCGCCGTGACCTGCTTGTGGTACTCGCTCCAGTACAGCTTGCTGACCGACGATTCGGGGCCGGGCGGGCGGCCCTGCAGGTAGCCGGTCAGGACCCGGTACCCGAGGAAGCGCATGACCTCCACACGGGCGTAGCAGTCGGCGAGCCGTTGCCGCACGAGCGGGTCGCCGTCGAGCCCGCGCTCGCGGACCAGGTCACGGAGCCGGTCGAGTTCGTTGCGGAACAGTACCGGATTGGTGGCCGCCTCCTCGCCGCGCTCGTAGCCCAGCAGCGTCATCGCGACCTGCCACCCGGAGTTGACCTCTCCGACGACGTTCACCGCGGCCGTGCGCGCGGCGGAGAAGAAGACCTCGTTGAACTCGCTGTCGCCGTTCATCGCCGGGATGGGCCGCACCTCGATCCCGGGCTGGTGCAGCGGAACCAGCAGGAAGGAGATGCCACGGTGGAGCGGGACGTCCGGGTTCGTCCGCGCCAACACGAAGATCCAGTCCGCCTCGTGGGCCATCGACGTCCAGATCTTCTGACCGTCGATCACCCACTCGTCGCCGTCAAGAACCGCACGGGTACGCAGGGAAGCCAGGTCGGAGCCGGCGCCGGGCTCGGAGTATCCCTGACACCATTTCTCCTCCCCTGAAAGGATCTTCGGGAGAAACCGGAGTTTCTGCTCTTCGGTTCCGGCTCGCAGCAGCGTGTTGCCAACCATCTTGATGCTGAACGTGTCGTTGCGGATACCCCACGGCACACGGGCGCGAGCGAGTTCCTCCATCAGGACAACCTGATGGAGCTTGGTCAGCCCCCCGCCGCCGTACTCCAGCGGCCAGGAGACGCCGAGCAGCCCCGCCCGGTAGAGCCGGTCGCGCCAGTCACGGGTGAAGGCGTCGGCCTCGGGAGCGGCAAGACTGCCGACCCCCTTCCAGTCATCGGGAAGGTTCGCAGCCAGGAACGCGCGCACCCGGGCCCGGAACTGCGCCGCCTCCGGCGGATACCCGAACTCCATCGCACCCCACTTCGTCACCGCAACAGAGGCCGCCGCAACAGGGACGACATTATTTATATCTTCTAACTAGATCGCCTCCGCGCGCAAGCACCGGGAGCACCAGCATGGACCCGGGGACGACGAGGTCGACGAGGTGCGCACCCCGATCGTCGACGATCACTCGACACAATCGCTACAAAATAGTATAAGTACAAAAATATAAAGGATGAAAGGTGTGATCGTGACGCACCCCGCTTCGACCGACAGCGCCGACGTCACCCTGAAGGTCCCACTGCGATCACTACTCGAGCTGGACGCCGCCCCGCAGGATGTCTTCCATGGACGTAGCCGCGCGGGTGCGTCCGCCAAGCCGTTCGGTGGGCTCTATGCCGGGCAGGCCACCGCCGCCGCGGGCCGCACGGTCGCCGGCGACCGGTTCCTGCACAGCCTGCACATCGTCTTCCTGCGCGCCGGAGCCGTCGGCGCGAGCACCGAGTACACCGTGGAGCGGCTACGCGACGGCCGGGGCTTCAGCTCGCGGCGAGTGGTCGCCTCCCAGGACGGAAAGCCGATCCTGCACGCCGACGCGTCCTTCCACACCGGCGAGGACGGCTACGAGCACACGCCGGAACCACCAGCGGTACCCGGCCCGGACGACCTGCCCCCGGCGAGGTCGTGGTTCACCGCCGCCGGCGGTGACCTCGACGCCTGGTACGACGTCTACATCGGAAGCCATCCCGTCGACATCCGCTTTGTGGGCGAGCCACCGCCGCTGTCGGCCCGGCACGGGCCGCTACCAGGCGGCCTTCAGGCCTGGATCCGTAGCGATGATCCGCTCGGTGCGGATCAGGCGGTCCAGACTGGCGCGTTGACCTACGCATCCGATCTGTTCCTGCTCGCGTCAGCCCTCGTCCCCCACGGTCAGACATTCGGGAACGGAAACGTGATCGGCGCCAGTCTCGACCACGGTGTGTGGTTCCACCGCCCGGTCGAGGCGGACGAGTGGCTGCTCTACGACAACAGCAGCCCCTGGGCCGGCTCGGGCCGGAGCCTCACCCGCGCATCCGTCTTCGACCGCTCGGGCCGGCTCGTGGCCTCCGTCGCCCAGGAGGGACTGCTGCGCCGCACCCGCCTGGCCACACCCCACCAGCGCTGATCGGAAAAATCGACCGGAACGTGGGGCAGGCGGTTCCGGTCGATTTTCGGACCAGGATCTGGCTACACTGCCCAACATGGCACACCTGCGTTAAATCTACGGGTGGCTGGAGGGAGGAGCCGGATGGACACACCGAAGATCATCTCTGTCGACGACCACGTCCTGGAACCGGGTGACCTGTGGCAGCGTTATCTGCCTACCCGGTTGCGGGAGGACGGTCCACGTCTGGTGCGGATGAAGGGACGTTTCGGAACGCACGCCCGCAGCAAGTGGCGTGAGGCCGAGGACGGGCTGTGGGCTGACATCTGGGTGTTCGGAGATGTCAAGATGGAGATCATCCCAGGCTTCGCGGCGGCCGGCAAGGACCAGGACTATCTCGGGCAGCACTGGGAGGCCATGACCTACGAGGACATGCGGCCAGGCTGTTACGACAGGACGGCACGGCTGGCCGACATGGATGCCAACCACACCGATGCCGGCCTGAGTTTCCCGACGTTTCCGCGTTTCTGCGGGCAGACGTTCCACGAGTGCGGCGACCGCGACCTCGGCCTGGCATGCGTGCGTGCCTACAACGACTGGATGATCGACGAGTGGTGCGCCGACGAGGCGTACGGCCGGCTGATCCCCTTGACCCTGATCCCGCTGTGGGACCCGGACCTCGCAGCGGCGGAGGTCCGCCGTTGCGCGGCCAAGGGGTCGCACGCGGTGTGCTTCTCGGAGAACCCGGCCCGGTTGAAGCTCCCGAGTATCCACACCGACCACTGGGACCCCCTGTTCGCCGCGTGCGAAGAAACCGACACCGTGCTCAATCTGCACATCGGCTCGTCATCCACGTTTCCGATGACCTCGGTCGACGCCCCGCGGGCGGTCTCGCTCGCCCTGACCTACCAGGGCGCGTCCCACGCGTTCGCGGACTGGCTCACCAGCGGCGTACTGGAGCGATTCCAGGATCTGCGAGTAGCGCTCAGCGAGGGCCAGGTCGGCTGGATGCCGTTCATCCTGGAACGGCTCGACAGCGTCTGGGAACAACGGCCGGTCTATGGCAACATGGAGGACAGGCTGTCGCGCCCGCCGAGCAGCTATATCCGCGGTCGGGTCTTCGGATGCGTGTTCGACGATGCCATCGGTCTCACCTTGCGTCACCGCATCGGCATGGAACAGATCATGTTCGAGACCGACTACCCGCACGGCGACTCGACGTGGCCGAACTCGAAAGCGGTCTTCGAGAAGATCGTGACCGAGGCGGGGCTCAGCGAGGACGAGGCATACCTACTCGCCCGTGGCAACGCGATCCGCTGCTACCGCCTCGACCGGTACGGGATCACCGCGTAAGCGTTCTCACCCGCACCCACAGCCGGACCGCATCGCGCTCTACCAGGAGGAACCGTGCACGACATCGTCATACGTGGGGGTCAGGTCGTCGACGGCACCGGAGCCCCCCGCCGGCAGGCGGACGTCGCGATCGACGGTGGACGTGTCGTGGCGATCGGTACCGTGCCGGACGCCGGACGCCGGACGATCGACGCGGACGGGCTCATCGTGAGCCCCGGTTTCGTCGACATCCACACCCATCTCGACGTCCAGGGCTTCTGGGACCCCACCCTCTCCCCATCGCCCCTGCACGGAGTCACCACCGTCCTGGGCGGTAACTGCGGGTTCACGGTCGCCCCCCTCGACGACACTGCCGGTGACTACCTCATGCGCATGCTGTCCCGGGTGGAGGGCATGCCCCTGGAGTCACTGCGGGCCGGCGTGCCCTGGGACTGGCGCACCACCGCCGAGTTCCTCGACCGCCTCGACGGCACCCTTGCCGTCAATGCCGGCTTCATGGTCGGGCACTCGGCCATCCGGCGGGTGGCCATGGGGCCGGCGGCCACCGAGCGTCCGGCGACCGAGGACGAGCTCGAGACGATGAAGCAGCTGCTGCGCGCCGGCATCGCCGCCGGCGGTCTCGGCTTCTCCTCCACCTGGTCACACAGTCACAGCGATGCCGACGGCCGACCGGTCCCGTCCCGCGCCGCCCCCGCCGAGGAACTGTTCGCCCTGGCCGCGGTGGCGGGCGAGTTCGAAGGCACCTCGCTGGAGTTCCTCCCCGTCCTCCCGCAGCGCGGTGGTTTCAGCCCGGAGATCACCGATGTCATGGTCGGGATGTCGGTGACGGCCCGGCGACCGCTCAACTGGAACATCCTGGCTGTCAACGCGAAGACCCTGCCCGATGCGCTCGCCAGGCTCGAGGTCGGAGACATCGCCCGGTCCCGCGGGGGAAAGGTCGTCGCGCTGACGATGCCGGACACCCCACCGGCCCGTTTCTCCTTCCGCGCCGGCTTCGTCCTCGACCAGGTCCCCGGACTGCATGACTTTCTCTTCCTGCCCTGGGAGGAGCGGCTGGCGATCCTGCGTGATCCCGACCGCCGACGTGAGTTGCGCCGCGGCGCGGAGGAGCCCTCCGCCTTCAGCCATCTCGTCGACTGGGGCTCGCGGCACATCATCGAGACGTTCAGCCCGCAAACCAAACAATATGCCGGGCGGGAGGTCCGCGAGATCGCCGCCGAAGAGGGTCGGGACCCGTTCGACGTCCTGATGGACATTGTCGTCGCCGACGAGCTGAAGACGACGTTCAGCAACCCGTATCGTGAGGCGCGGCCGGAGGACTGGCAGGCGCGCGCCCAGGTCTGGCGTGATCCCCGTGCCGTTGTGGGGGCCTCCGATGCCGGTGCCCACCTCGACATGGTGGAGTTCTTCGGCTACTCGACGATGCTGCTGCAACACGGAGTGCGCGAGCAGCAGGTCGTGACCCTCGAGGAGGCGGTCCGCCTCATCACCGACGTCCCGGCACGCCTCTACGGCCTACGTGACCGTGGCCGTCTGCGGGTCGGCGGCGCCGCCGATATTGTGATCTTCGATGCGGCGCGCATAGCCCGCCAGCCCACCGAGACGCGCTTCGACCTGCCCGCCGGCGCGGGCCGTCTCTACGGTGAGGCCGACGGCATCGAGCACGTCCTGGTCAACGGCGTCGAGATCGCCCATGACGGCAGGTTCACCGGGGACTTCCCCGGGGTGATCCTGCGCTCCGGCCGGGACACCGAGACCCCGTCCCTCAACTGACCCACCTCCGGGACCGATGGAGTCCGGTGAACCGATGGAGTCCGGTGAACCGGCCCTGCCCCTGAACCGACGGCCCGGAACACAGAAGGGTATGACGATGAAGACTCGCGCCGCGGTCCTGCACGGTAAAGGCCGGCCCTGGTCCGTGGAGGAGCTCTCGCTCGACAAGCCCAGGGATGGCGAGGTCCTGGTCGAAACCGTGTTCGCCGGGTTATGCCATTCCGATGACCATCTCGCAAAGGGCGCGGGCTTCCACTTCCCGCTGGTGGGCGGCCATGAAGGCGGTGGCGTGGTGCGGGAGGTCGGTTCCGGGGTCTCCCGGCTGCGGCCGGGCGACAAGGTGGTGACTTCCTTTCTTCCCGTGTGTGGTTACTGCCGCTGGTGCACGTCCGGTCAGTCCTATCTGTGCGACGCCGGCGCCACCACCCTCACCGGAGCCTTCGCGGACGGCAGTTACCGTTTCCATCTGGGTCAGAACGGCATCGGCGCCTTCTGTACCCTCGGGGCCTTCTCCGAATACTTCGTCGCACACCAGTATTCGCTGGTGAAAGTGCCGGACGACACTCCGCTGGACGTCGCCTGTCTTGTCGGTTGCGGCGTGCCCACCGGCTGGGGATCGGCGGTCCGCGCGGCGAACGTCCGGCCGGGCGATGTCGTCGTCGTCTACGGTATCGGAGGTATCGGCGCGGCCGCGGTGCAGGGCGCGCTGCTGGCCGGCGCGGCGACGGTGGTGACGGTGGATCCGGTGCCCTTCAAGAACGAGTTCGCCAAACAGCTCGGGGCACATGCGGGCTTCACAGAGCATTCCGAAGCCTTCGACCACATTCAGCAGCTCACCCGGGGCGTGCTGGCTGACAGCGTGATCCAGTGTGTCGGCGTGGTCACCCCGGATATCGTCCGCCAGTGCTACGAGATGACCCGCAAGGGCGGCACCCTCGTCCTCACCGGGATAGCGGACCGCTATGAGGAAATCACGGTCAGCCTGCCCGGGGGAATGCTCACGTCCTTCGCGAAGAAAGTCGTCGGATGCCTGTTCGGCTTCTGCAACCCGCACCAGGACATCCCGATGCTCCTGGAGCTCTACCGCAACGGTCAGCTGAAACTCGACGAGATGGTGACACGCCGCTACTCGCTGGACGAGATCAATGAGGGATATCAGGACATGATGGACGGGCGGAACATTCGCGGAGTGATCGAGTTGGGCCGCTGATGCACCCCGTCAGGCATGATGTGTTCTTCATCGGTGGAAGGTTCCGACCGGCGACCGGCGACCGGCGCTTCACGGTCGTCAACCCCGCTACCGAGGGTATCGTCGGCAGCGCGCCGTGCGGCGAATCGTCCGATCTCGACGCGGCTGTCGCAGCGGCCCGAAACGCCTTCGACACCGGCCCATGGCCCCGGATGACGCTCGAGGAGCGGGCCGATCATCTTGCCCGGTTCGCGGACGAACTCGCGGTGCGCCGCAAGGAGATGGGCGAACTCGTCCTCGACGAAATCGGGCTGCCACGGCGGGCGGCTTATTCCGAAGCCGCCAGCATGATCGCCCTTGTCCGTTATCATGTCGGACTGGCCGGGCAGATAACCATGCGTGAGCGCCGGACGGGCCTGTTCGGCACCTCGGCGGACGTCACCCGGGAACCCGTCGGTGTCGTCGCTGCCATTCCCGCCTGGAACAGCCCGCTCGTCCTGGCGGCCAACAAGTTCGCCCCCGCCATGCTCGCCGGATGCACGGTGGTCTGCAAACCCGCGCCGGAGACCTGCCTCGACACCTATCCGGTGGCCGAAGCCGCCCGTGCCGCCGGTATCCCCGACGGCGTGTTGAACCTGGTGGCGAGCGATGGCGTCGGCGGTGACCACCTCAGCCGGCATCCGGGAATCGACAAGATCGCATTCACCGGCAGCACCGCGACCGGTCGCGCGGTCGCCGCCGCCGCCGCCAGCCACCTGGCCCGGGTCAGCCTCGAACTGGGCGGCAAGTCCGCCGGCATCGTGTGCGACGACGCCCCGATCGACGAGGTCGTCGCCGCGGTCGTCGCCGCGGCCACCCTGGTCAACGGGCAGGCCTGTATCGCGCTGAGCCGCGTCCTCGTCAGCGAGCGGCGGCACGACGAACTCGTCGACGCACTGCGGGCCGGTTTCGAGGCCCTGGTCGTCGGTGACCCCCGTGATCCCGCCACCCAGGTAGGTCCGCTGGTCAGCCGGCGCCACCGGGACCGGGTGCTCGGCTACGTAGCCGACGCCGCGAACGAGGGTGGGCGGGTGGTCACGGGAGGTGGCCCACCGCCGCACACCAGGCAGGGTTGGTACGTCGCCCCCACGCTGGTCACAGGCGTGTCACCGACGTCGCGGATCGCCCAGGAGGAGATCTTCGGCCCGGTCCTCACCGTGCTCACCTACACCGACCTCGACGAGGCCATCGCCATCGCCAACGGCACCCCGTTCGGCCTGTCCGGCGCCGTCTTCTCCCGGGATCTCGGCCGGGCACGGCAACTCGCCGACCGCATCCGCAGCGGCAGCGTTGTCATCAACAAGGGTGCCGCGATCGATTTCGCACTACCCTTCGGCGGGTTCGGATCCTCCGGTTACGGACGCGAGTACGGCCCGGAAGGCGTGGACGAGTACCTCGAGCACAAAACGATTTTCCTTGCAGCCGACGGCGACACGAAAAGTTCCTGATCACGCCGGCGCTGGACGACAGCGCATACGACCAGGCCCTGGCCGTGGCACCTTGCGGAGCGCCACGGCCAGTCCGGGCAGAAACCATCCGGGACGCGTGCCGGCCAGCGTCAGATTCGCTCGATGATTGTCGCAGTGCCCATGCCGCCACCGGTGCACATCGTCACCAGTCCGACGTTGCGGTCGCGCCGCTCAAGCTCGTCCAGCACCGTCTGGATGAGCATCGGGCCGCTCGCCCCGATGGGGTGGCCCAGAGCGATCGCCCCACCGTTGACGTTGACCCGGTCCGGATCGAGGTCAAGGTCACGGATGGTCTTCAACGGGACCGCGGCAAAAGCCTCGTTGATCTCCCAGAGGTCGATGTCGCCCACCTCCATACCCGCCTTGGCCAGGCAGCGCAGGCTGGCCGGCCCCGGCGCGGTCAGCATGATCACAGGTTCGGAACCCGCCACCGCGGTCATTCGGATACGTGCACGGGGCGTCAGACCGTGGGCCCGCGCATACTCCGGCGAGGCGAGCAGAATGGCTGACGCGCCGTCGACGACGCCGCTGGAGTTACCGGCATGATGCACATGCCGGATCTCGCCGACCTGGGGGTACACCTCGCGGCACATGTCGTCGAAGGAGCGGTCGAAGCCCGCCAGCACCTGGGTCGCCATCTGCTCGAACGACGACGGCAGCTTCGCGAGCGTCGCCGCCGTGGTGGCGGGACGGGGGAACTCGTCGTGGTCGAGGGCGAGGCTACCGTCGAGGTGCCTGATCGGCACAACCGAGCCGTCGAACCGGCCCTCGGCCACGGCCTTCGCGCAACGCTCCTGGCTCAGTGCGGCAAAGGCGTCGACGTCGTCGCGGGTGAAACCCTCCAGGGTCGCGATGAGGTCAGCGCTGACCCCCTGCGGAACCATCGGGTAAAGCTCCCGCAGATGCGCGTTACCGGCGTCGAGTGTCACGACACCCTCAGCGGCCGGCCAGCGCGACATCGACTCCACCCCACAGCCGACCACCAGGTCCTGATGGCCCGCCAGGATGCCCATCGCCGCCCAGGTGACCGCCTGCTGGCCGGAGCCGCAGTACCGGTTCAGGCTCGAGCCGGGAGTCTCGACCGGCCACCCGGCCGCCAGCAGCGCGAGCCGCCCGATGTCGGAGCCGTGCTCCCCGGACTGGAAGCCGTTGCCCGCGACCACGTCATCGACCTCGACGGGGTCGAAGCCGATCCGGTCGCGCAGGGCGTTGAGAACCTGAGCCAGCACCTCCTGCGGGTGCAGCGGATGCAGCGACCCGGTCGCCTTGCCCCGGCCACGTGGCGACCGCACGCCGTCGATGATCCACGCCTCGTTCACAGCAAGCCTCCAGGATTATCCGACTATTTATATAGACGATGTCACGAGTCGCATCCGAACGCGACACTCCGGTCGGGCTCCGGGCTCCGGGCTCCGGATGCCGCGGCCAGAGATCCGCACCCCGTGGTCTCGTCACCGCGGGCCACTACATGCGACACTCAATTAGTAAGCGCATTAGCCGATTCATGCAGTACCGTGCCTCGAGGCGAACCGACCCCGAGATTCGACCGGATCCGACCCTCCCTGCCGCGGGCCGCGGCGCGACACCGCTGGAGTCACGCGTGAGCGATCGATACGACGACTTCCCGACGCTGCGCTTCGAGCGACCCGCGCTCGGCGTTCTGCGCATCGTGCTCGACGCACCCAACCTCAACGCCGTCAACCCCCGGATGCACCGTGACCTCGCCGAGGTCTGGCCGGTCATCGACCGCGACCCGCAGACCCGCGTCGTACTCATCCAGGGCGAGGGCAAGGCGTTCTCCGCCGGCGGCACGTTCGATCTCCTGCAGGAGATGGCGGACAACCCCGGGGTGCGCACCCGGGTGCTGCACGAGGCACGGGCCATGGTTCTCGGCGTCCTCGACCTGTCCAAGCCGGTCGTGTCCGCGATGCACGGACCCGCTGTGGGCGCCGGCCTCGCGGTCGGCATGATGGCCGACATCTCAGTGGTCGGGCGACGCGCGACGATCGTCGATGGTCACACCCGCCTCGGTGTCGCCGCCGGCGACCACGCCGTACTGTGCTGGCCACTGCTGTGCGGGATGGCCAAGGCCAAGTACTACCTGCTCACCTGCGAGCGTCTCACCGGCGAGGAGGCCGAACGCATCGGGTTGGTCTCCCTCGCCGTGGACGACGACCAGGTGCACGCCCGCGGTCTCGAGGTGGCGACATCGCTCGCGACCGGCTCGTCCGATGCACTGCGTGCGACCAAGTCCTCGCTCAACCACTGGTACCGGCTGCAGCTGCCCGCGTTCGAAGCATCGCTCGCCCACGAGTTCTATGGTTTCGCGAGCCCGTCCGCGCAGGAGGGCATCGCCGCCATCCGGGAGAAGCGGCGGCCGGACTTCGTTGCCGTCGAGGCGCGCCACCGTGCCGAGATCTGACCGTGCCGCAATCCGACCGACCGCAGGCCGTCCGACCGGGAGAGCGCCCATGACCGACACCGAAGGCCCCACGCCGAAGAGCAACGAGGTGCCCCTGCTGGCACCAGGGATGACCTGGGAGGAGATGGTCCCGGGGTCGGCGTTTCGAACCTCCTCGCGGACGATCACCGAATCCGACCTCATGACGTTCATTCAGTGGGGCGGTTTCAACGAGCCGCTGTTCGTCGATGCCACCCACGCCGCAGCCGGCGGTTACAAGGGCCGACTGGTACCGGGGGCCTTCGTCTACTGCATCGCCGAGGGCCTGGTCCTCCAGACCAATGCGCTGCACGGCACAGGCCTGGCCTTTCTGTCGATGGACCTGGTGGTCAAGGGCCCCACCTACGTGGGCGACACCCTGCACGCGATCGTCGAGACGCTGTCCGCCCGCCCGACCAGCAAGCCCGGCCGCGGCATCGTGGCCAGTCGAGTGACAGTACGCAACCAACACGGCGTGGACGTCCTGGTGTTCACCCCCACGCGCATGATCCGTGGACGCGACTTCACCGCGGTCGACGGCGTCGGCCACTGATTGACATACCAGTAGTCACTCAAACATAACTATTTGGACCATATGTCGGGAGGATTCCTCCATATGGTCAAGGAGGATCCGTGGGGACGTTGGACGGAAAGGTCGCGCTCGTCACCGGGGCAAGCCGCGGCATCGGAGCAGCGGTGGCGCAGCGGCTCGCGAGCGAAGGGGCCAGGGTCGCGGCGATGGCTCGTACCCTCGAACCCGACCCCCGATACACCGGCAGCCTCAAGGAGACCGTCGAGAGCATCCGGTCCGCCGGCCACGAGGCCATTGCCGTCCGCGGCGACCTCTCCTCCGCCGACGACCGGCGGCGCATCGTCGCCGAGACCGTCGAGGCGTTCGGCCCCGTCGGCATCCTCGTCAACAACGCGGCCGTCACCTTTATCGCGCCGGTCGAGGAGTTCAGCGAGAAGCGTTTCCGCCTCATGATCGAAGTACAGGTGTGGGCGCCTTTCGAGCTGACCCAACTGGTTCTTCCCGGCATGCGCGAGCGCGGGGCCGGATGGGTGCTCAACATCTCCTCGCGGGCCGCCCTGCACCCCGAGGGGCCGCCATACGACCCGATGTTCGAACGCGGTTTCTCCGTCTACGGCCTGTGCAAGGCGGCGCTGGAACGCTTCACGACGGCAGTCGCGTCCGAAGGGCATCGCCACGGGATACGATCCAACGCGCTCGCCCCGCTCGACAACGTCGCGACCCCCGGTGCTGGCGCGCACGACCTTGTTTCCGACTTCCCGATCGAGGACTCCTCGGTGATAGCCGAAGCCGCGCTCGCACTCGTCGAGGGCGACATCACCGGGCGCATCGCCTACAGCCAGACCCTGCTCGACGAACTCGGGCGCAAGGCTCCCACCGGATAATCGCTTCGCGGATAATCGCTTCGCGATGATCCGGGGACCCATGCCTGGCGTGGCTGGTCACCGTGGATGGCTCCGGGATCACCTTCGCGGTGATCCCGGAGGATGGGAAACCTCTGGATGGACGGCTTCGCCGCAGTGCCCCGTCAGTCCACGCGGGCCGTTGCGTAGCCGGCGATGACCTCCTCGCCCCGCTCGTTGAGCGTCACCACATCGAGGTCGACCAGCCCGACACCGTCGTCGTCGCGCAGACCGGCGACGGTGACCCGGGCGGTGAGACGGTCGCCCGGCCAGACCTGGCTCTTGAACCGCACACCGTACCGGGTGAGACGACCATCGCCCACCCAGTCGGTGACGGCACGCGCGGTCAGGCCCATCACCAGCATCCCGTGCGAGAACACACCCGGATAGCCGGCCGCCTCACGCGCATACACGTCGTCGGTGTGCAACGGGTTGTAGTCCCCGGACGCGCCCGCGTACTGCACGATCTGTGTTCGTGTCAGGTCGTCGACGAGCACCTGCTCATGGACTTCTCCCACGGCAATCTCGGCGCTGCGCAGAGCCATCAGTTCGCCTCCTGCTCGACCGGCTTCTCCGGCCGCACTCCGACGCCACGGGCCCGGACGACAAGCTCGCCGGCGGCGTCCCGATACTCGGTGACGTGCTCCTCGAACACCAGCTTGCCGCCGCGCCGCCCCGTCTTCTCCCAGGTCTTGCCGGGGGTCGACGTCACCGTGAGCACATCGCCCGGCCGGAGCGGCCGGAAGTACTCGAAGTGCTGTTCGGCGTGCAGGCGACCGCCGCCGGAAGCGGGTTCGGACACGCCACTGGGCGTACGCCCTGAGCCGAACCACGGCTCACCGATGCGCGGCCGCAGGTGATAATCGGGGTCGTACTGGCTGGCGGCCTGGACGAATGTCGGCGGCGCGATGATCCCACCGACTTCGGACTTCCCGGCCTGCTCCTCATCGTGGTAGATGGGATTGGGATCCCCCACCGAGCGCGCGAAGAGCAAGATGTGACCGGCCTCCACCGGGAACGTGAACTGCTCCACGGATACTCCTCGTCCACTCCTGGTCGTTGGTAACAGGTGACTGAGGATCTCAGCGACCCAGTAGTTCAATTATTACTATCATTTAGTCACCCGTGGGCTGGTGATGACGTTTCAGGAGCAGTCGACGCACCTCCGCCGCGGACTCCAGAGCCTCGTCCTCGTCGCCCGCTACCGGCAACAGATGCACATCACGGCATCCGGCCTCGAGATAGGGCGCCAGTGCCTCCGCCACATCCTGTGGTGTCCCCCGGGGCACGTACTTCGAGAAGCGTTCGAACGGGACACCGTAGAAATCTTCCATCGCCCGGGACACCAGCGCACCCGCGGCCTCCACCGACCGGCCGAAACCGCACCAGGCGAGCAGCCCATGACGCCAGACCACCCCGTGCCGGCCCGAGGAGACCGCCGTGTGGTCGACGTCCGCGACGACCGAGGCGAAACGGTCCGGGGAGATCCACACGCCGAGCCAGCCGTCGCCGTGACGGCCCGCGCGGCGCACGGCGGCTGCGGACCGCCCACCGATCACTATCGGGACGCCGCCCGGCGGTGGCGGTGACACCCGTACCTCACGCAGCCGGAAGTGCTCACCGTCGACCGTCACCGCCTCACCGGCCAGCAGAGCCCGCAGGATGGCGAGGGCCTCGTCCATCCGGCGTCCACGGGTTGCCGGATCCACACCGCATGCCTCGACCTCGGCACGGTCCTCGCCTCCGATGCCGACGCCGAAGACGAAACGGCCGGGCGCGATTGCGGCGAGGGTGGCAACCTGGCGCGCCACCGGGACGGGGTGACGCAACGGCAGCAGAAACACTCCCGTGTGTACCGTGATGTCGGGTGCGGCGACCAGCAGGGCGGTGGCCTGGATGAGCCCGTCGGAGCCGTAGCCACCGCGGAAGCTCACATGATCCCCGACGACGGCGTGGTCGAACCCGAGTTCGCGCATGCGACGAGCAGCATCGTGCAGTCGTTCGGTGCCGTTACGCAGCAGCGGGTGAGGCGGCCGAACCCCGATCCGCACCGGGGCCGCTCCCCCGCCGACGCCGGTCCCACCGACGCCGGTCACGAGGCCAACATCCGACGCAGCACCTTGCCGGCCTGACTCCTCGGCAGGCTCTCGATCATCTCCCATTCGGACGGCACCTTGAACCCGCTCAGGGCCGCCCGCGCGAAACCCCGTAGATCCTCGGCGTCAGGTGGCGCGTCCGGGTTCGCGGGGACGATGAACGCCTTCACCACCTGGCCCCAGCGACGATCCGCGCGCCCGACGACAGCGACCTCACTGACCTCCGGATGCTGGCTGAGGACCTGCTCCACCTCCAGCGGATCGACGTTCTCCCCACCCCGCACTATGCGATCACCGTTGCGGCCCAGCAGCGTGACGTAGCCGTCGGAGTCGATCCGGCCGAGGTCGCCGGTGCGCAGCCAACCGTCCGCCTCAGGACGGAACAGGTGTTCACCGCGAGCCCAGATCTCCCCGCTGCCGTCCGCGCCGGGATTCACCACTTTCAGTTCGACGCCATCCGCGGCACGTCCGACCGTGCGCAGCAGGTCGGGACGGGTTGTGGCGGCAAGCCGGTGGTCCTCGAAGCTCAGGCAGGTGATCGGGGAACCCTCGGTCTGCCCGAAGATCTGGACGAAGTCGACACCCGGGAGTACGGCCATTGCTTCACGCAACGTGTCCGGATGAATCGGGGATGCACCGTACTGCAGCACCCGCAGTGTCGGTAGCGCAAGAGCGCCTTCGGCGAGAAGTCGATCGATCATCGTCGGTACCAGCAGGGCATGCGTGGTGCCGCGGCCGCCCAGATCCTGCCAGTTGGCAGGAGAGAAGGGCGGCACGCAGACGACAGAGGCCCCGGCTCCCAATGCAACCGCGATCATGCCGAGGCCGGCGATGTGATGGTACGGCGAGCCCGAGGCGTAGACGCCGCCGGGTGCGAGACCGACGCTCGCGGCGTTGACCCGGGTCCGCACCGCGAGCTTGCCCTGGGCAACGACCACCGCCTTGGGCACCCCGGACGTACCTGACGTGTGCAGGATGAAGGCGGTGTCCTCCCGGCCCGGCGGATCCGTGTCCGCCGCACCCACCAGCGGGCGGTCGGACAGCGGGATCGCCGGGTGGACGACAGCGCGACGCCCGGTCGCCGCCTCCAGCTCGCGTCCGAGCTCCTGCGCGCCCGGTTCCACCAGCAGCAGGTCGCCGGCAAGGCCCGACAGACAGGCGGTGAGCTCGTGGACGGTGAGCCGGGTGCTGAGCGGTGCGAGTGGACGTCGGGTGGCGGCGCCGGCGATGGTCAGCGCGAGCGCGTCCGGGGTGGTCGAAACCAGAGCCGGGAGCCGGGTTCCTGTCGCAATGGCAAGGCTGTCGAGCCAGTCGGCCGCGCCCGCCGCATGCCGCAACAGGTCGGCGCCGGACCAGACCGTCGTACCGCTGATCACAGCCGTCCGGTCGACGCCCGCGCCCGACCAGGCATCGGCGAGCAGGGCCGTCCACGTTGTCCCGTCCCCGGCGGTCATGCCCGCGTCGTCCGGGTGGGGCCCGAGGTCAGCTCGGTCGTGTCCACACCGTCCCAGAACCCCGCGAAGGTCGGGAACGAATGCGGCAGGGGTGGCGGTGCCCCGGTCGTGCCCCAGCTGTCGAACCCGACCGCCTGCGGGTGCTCGGAGATGTCAGCGGAGTACCAGTGCTGTTCGTCCCGCCGGACGAACACCCACTCCCCGTCGACCCGACGGTAGGTGTCGAAATAGCAGATGGCCATGACGATCCAGCGATCACCGATCTCGTGCTCGGCGCGGCAGTACACCTGCCCGCGGGCGTTGTCGGCGTCCAGCAGCTCGACGCGGTGACCGCAGATCTGGTGCACCGAGCGGTAGAACCACCGCAGCTGGGGGGCTATGTAGGCCCGCAGCGCCTCCCGGCCGCGGCCGTGTCGGCCACAGTTGACATCCGGCTCGAACAGTGAAACCCAGGCGTCGAGGTCACGGCCGTCGACCGCGAGCGCGTACCGGATCGGCAGCTGCCCGATCTCGAGCCGGGCCTCCACCTCCTCCAGCCGGGCGAGCAGCCCCTTGTCGTCCGTCGTCACCGACACCTCCAGGTCAGGTCACCGGCACTCCCGGGTGAGCGGAAGTCCCGTTCGTCAGGCCTTCCCGGCCGTCACACCGCGGCGGCGCCCACCCGGACGACCAAGCCGACCCCAGGCAGTAAAGCGCTTAATGAGTTGCATTATAGTTGCTGGTCACCCTTCTAGGCGACGACTAATTTCCAGACCTCCCGCCAGGCCTCCCCCCGCCGGGCCTCCCGACGCGGGAGCAGCGGCAATCGCTGACCGCGAGCCACGACCCGGCCACGTTCGATCCCCGCTGAGACCCGCTGAGACCCGCTGAGACCCACGCGACTCTCGCACCCCCTCTCCCTATACAGCAAAATCATTTACCTTACTGTTTGGAGACAAGGAGAGCACTGTGGTCGACGCCCGGATCGCCAACGGGGCACGGAGCAAGCAGGAGACACCCGGCATACGGCAGCGACCGAACTCCCTGGTCGACGTCCTCGACCTCGAGCGGATCGACGCGGACCTCTTCCGGGGCTGGAGCAGCGGCGGGGAACTGCCCGGCCGGCTCTTCGGTGGTCAGGTGGCAGGGCAGGCGCTGATCGCGGCGGGCCGCACCGTCGAGACGACCCGGTCCGTCCACTCGCTGCACGCCTACTTCCTACGGCCCGGTAACCCGGCGATGCCGGTCGTGTACTCGGTGGACCGCATCCGCGACGGGCGTTCCTACAGCACACGCCGGGTCGTGGCCGTCCAGCGCGGCGAGACGATCTTCCATCTGAGCGCCTCGTTCCACCTGCGCGGGCAGGGCTCGCAACACGCCGAGCCGATGCCGGTGGTCCCACCGCCGGAGCAGGTCCGCACGCTTGAGGACTGGTACGGCGACGCCGGCGGGGACTCGTCCCCCTGGATGCGGTGGTACCGCACCGAACAGTTCGCCGCGGAGGTCCGCTACGTCGAGGAACCCCCGGAGCTGGCGGCGGAGCGCGGGCCGCGGGATGCGCGGCAGCGGGTCTGGTTCCGGACGTCTCACCGACTGCCGGACGATCCGCTCGTGCACGTCTGCGCGCTCACCTACGCATCCGATCTCGATCTTCTGAGCACGGCGTTACTACCCCACGCCCGCAGCAGCAGCGAGATCAGCCTGTCCAGCCTTGACCATGCGGTCTGGTTCCACCGGCCGTTCCGGGCCGACGAGTGGCTGCTGCACGACCGGGAAAGTCCGGTGGCGTCAGGTGGTCACGCCCTGGTCCGGGCGCATGTCTACGATTCCGGCGGAAATCTGGTGGCGTCGATCGCGCAGGAGGGTCTGCTGCGCCCGGCTCGCTGAAGCCGGGATCCTGCGCGGCAGCACCAGCCTCACCGCGCAGGATCCCGGAGTCAGTACCTTTTCAGGCGGACGGCTCAGAACCGACGATCGATACGAACGACACGCACTCGCCCGGCCCACCGCCGAGGTTGTGCGTCATCCCGAGCTTCTTGCCCGCGGCGATCGACGAGATCGTGCGCTCCGACGGAGCCTCGCCACGCAGCTGCAACCAGCATTCGAACATCATCCGAAGCCCGGACGCCCCGATCGGGTGCCCGAACGCCTTCAGACCGCCATCCGGGTTCACCGGAAGATCGCCATCGAGGTCGAAGGTGCCGGCGAGCACTTCCTTCCAGCCGAACCCGCGCTCGGCGAAGCCGAGGTCCTCCATGAGGACGAGCTCGGTGGGAGTAAAGCAGTCGTGCACCTCGGCGAGGGCGATCTCGGCCCGTGGATCTGTCACACCTGCCTGGGCGTAGGCATCCGTGACGGAGGCGACGACCTCCGGGAAAGACGTGTAGTCGTAGTCGGGGTCGGAGTTACCCGTGGCCGGCCCGGCGATGAACGACAGCGCCTTGACGTAGATCGGCTTGTCGGTGTAGCGGTGGGCGTCCTCGGCCCGCACCACGATCGCCGCCGCCGACCCGTCGCTGACGCCGGAGCAGTCGAAGATACCCAGTGGGCCGGCCACCAGCGGCGCGTTGCAGATGACGTCCTTGGCCACTTCCTTGCGGAACTGCGCCCGCGGGTTCTTCGCGCCGTTGACGTGGTTCTTCCACGCGATACGGGTCAGGACGTCCTTCATCTCGTCGGTGTCCACGCCGTACTTCTTGGCGTAGGCAGGCGCGAGCAGGCTGAAGTTCGCCGGTGCGGTGGTCTCCGAACCGGTTCCGTCCGACGGCGGGGCTGAGCCGACCAGACCGGAGAATCCGGAGTCCTTGAGTTTCTCCACCCCGATCGCCATGGCGATGTCGTAGGCACCGCTCGCCACGGCGTAGCAGGCATTACGCAGCGCCTCCGAACCGGTGGCGCAGTAGTTCTCCAGTCGGGAAACCGGCTTGTAGGGCAACCGCAGTGGGCGCGAAAGAGTCAGCCCGGAGTTACCCGAACCCATCGTGCCGAGCCAGTAGGCGTCGACGTCGTCCCGGGAGAGCCCGGCCGAGGCATACGCCGCCTGAGCGGACTCGATCAGCAGGTCGTCGACGGACGAATCCCACCGCTCACCGAACGTCGTGCAGCCCATGCCGACGATGGCAACCTTGTCCCTGATCCCGTTTGATGCCATCTCAGGCCTCCTGCCCCTTGGTACTGCCCGCGGCCCGCACGGGGCGGGCCTTCCAGAAGTAGTTATGAATACCTCGCGCGGTGTTCACCTTGCGGAAGGTCATCTCGACCCGGTCACCAATGGCCACGTCATCCGGGTCGACATCGGTCAACTCGCACTTGAACCGGCCACCGCCGTCGATGTCGACGACCACGGCAACCAGCGGCGGGCTCGGGGTGAAGGCAAGTCGGTCGATCGTGAAGGTTGCCACCGTGCCGTAGGTGTCAGCGAGGCGTTCCGGCGTCATGTGGTCCACGGCACCGCACGAACGGCAGACCCGGGCGGGCGGCAGATGCCGGGTGCCGCAGTCCTCGCAGCGGGAACCGGTGAAGCCGTACTTCCAGTCGGTGTTACGCCCGGCCGGCGGAGCGGCATAGGCGTCGGGATCGGGGCGTCGCGGCGGTTCCGTCGTAAGCCGGCCCCGCCAGTTCAGGAAATCGGCGTAACGCAGGGTGTCGCGCCCGCCCGTGACCTGCGCTGCCACCGACAGCGCGGCCCGGCGCGCGGGCAGGGCCTCGGTGGTACGCAGCGCCACCGCGGTCGCTCCGTCCGCGAGTACGACAACCACGATCGTCTGGCCGGCCTCGGCCCGGTCGAGGGTGTCCGCGAGCAGCAGGCCGAAGTGTGCGGTCCCGGTGTTGCCGACCGTCTTCGCCAGGTTGTCCACGACAGCGTCGGCCCGGACCCCCGCCCGCCGGGTGAAGGAGCCGACCGCCCGGGCGTGCAGACCGGTCACGATGAGATGATCGACCTGGTCAGGGGTCAGGTCAACCTTCTTCAGGACGTCGGCGAATGCCCGGTCCGCCAGCGGGACGTAGACGGACTCACCGAAGCGTTCCTCCCACACCCGTGAGTGGTCGTCGCCAGGCGAACGCCACCGGTCGAGGAACTCCTCGGTTGCCGCGGAACTGGCGAGGATCTCGGCGACGACGGGCGCGTCCGGCGTCCCCGGCCCCACGAGCAGAGCCGCGGCACCGTCACCACCGTCACGCTCGTCCGCACCGCCGGGAAGACCGGTCCGGATGTCGGAGAGCACAACCAGCGTCGGCTCGGTCGCGGAGCTCGCCGCGAGCAGTGCCCCCACCCCGGAGCGCACCGCACCGACCATGTCGACGGCCAGCGCGGATTCGTCCAGGCCCAGGGCCGCATGGATGGTCGTGGCATTGGTCTTGTCGAGGTAGGCAGGTGCTGTCGTGGCGAAGAACAGCTGCTTCGGACCGGCCGTGGCGACGACCGTGCGCAGCGCCACGCGCGCCGCCTCCACGCCCAGGGACGTCGTGTCCTCGTCGAAGGAGGCCACCGTCCGCGTACCGGAACCACCACGGCCACCAAGCGCGGCGGCCACGGCCTTGCGCTGGAGCCGGTGATAGGGCAGATAGGCACCGTAGGCAAGTAGACCCGACATCGTTCTCCCGACGCAGTGTGGCGAGCTGAGCGCTCTGCCGTGACGGACGTGGAGCGAACCAGGCACTTCCACATTACGGCAGAGGACACATAATAAGTAAGATACTTACACGACTTCTGATGCCGGGCAAGCGCTCACGGACCCCACCCCAACCTCGACGAGTACGTCCGACAAGCCTGCCCGCCAACCAGAAACAGTTATACGATAGTAAAGATCATCACCCTTCGCGTCGCCGGAGGCCTGGACGACAGAGGCCAAAGGCGGCGCGATCATGCTCCTTCGCGTCGCCGGAGGCCTGGATGACGGAGAGGAACGCCCCATGACCGAGGCACTTGAGGGCAAGGTCGCGATCGTGACCGGAGCGGCCCGCGGAATCGGAGCCGCGATTGCCGCCGCGCTCGCGCAGTCAGGCGCGGCGGTCGCGGTCGCCGACCTTGACGGCGACACCGCCCGGGTGGTTGCGGACAAACTGGACGGACGCGCGATCGGCGTGACCCTCAACGTCTGCGACACCGCAAGCGTCCTTGCTGCCGTCGATGCGGTACAGGCCCAGCTGGGGCCTGTCGACATCCTCGTCAACAACGCCGGCGTCGATGTGATCGGACCGTTCGTCGACAGCGACGAGGCCACCTGGCTGCGGCTGGTGGACGTCAACCTGCTCGGCACGATCCGCTGCAGCCGCGCGGTCCTCGACGGCATGCTGGAGCGCGGCTCAGGTCGCATCATCAATATCGCTTCGGATGCCGGCCGGGTCGGCTCGTCCGGCGAGGTCGTCTACTCGGCGACCAAGGGCGGGGTCATCGCCTTCGCGAAGGCGCTCGCACGCGAGACCGCATCGGCGGGGATCACGGTCAACTCGGTCTGCCCCGGACCGACGAACACCGCACTTCTCGACCAGGTCGCCGACGTCAGCCAGCGCCTGTATGACTCGCTCGCGCGTGCGGTGCCGATGAAGCGGATCGGGCAGCCGAGCGACATCGCACCGGCCGTCGCGTTCCTGGCCTCGCCCGCCGCGGGCTATATCACCGGGCAGACGCTGTCCGTCAGCGGCGGCCTGACCATGACGTGACCTGGCAACAGGATCCGAGGACGAGACCGATTACCCGGCCGCCGGCATCACGTGGTCCTGTCGTGAGACTCAGTCCATATGTTGCAGAATTAGCTTACTAATTGTACTCTCGTCTGGAATATCGTCTGTAGCCGGGAGCTGCCGTGAACTTCGCCTTCAGCGAGGAGCAGGAAGAGCTACGCCGTGCCGTGCGTGACTTCCTGGAGGATCTTTCTCCGGAGTCCGAGGTCAGGCTGCTCATGGAGACCACCGAGGGTTATGACCCGGGCGTCTGGGCAAAGCTGGCAGGCGAACTCGGCCTGACCGGCCTTGCCATCCCCGAGGAGCACGGCGGTGCCGGTTACGGGTTCGTCGAGGTCGGCATCGTTCTGGAGGAGGCGGGCCGCGCACTGCTGTGCGCGCCCTACTTCTCCACCGTCGTCCTCGCGACGACGACGCTCGTGGCCAGCGGTGACGACGCGGCCCAGAAGGACTACCTGCCGGGCATCGCCAGCGGCGACACCCGGGCCACGCTCGCGTTTACCGAGGAGTCCGGCAGGTGGGACGCTGACGGAATCACGCTTCCCGCGACCCGGCACGGCAACGAGTGGCGGCTGACCGGTGCCAAGACCTACGTCCTCGACGGCCACACCGCCGATCTCATCCTGGTAGCTGCCCGCACCGACGCCGGAATCAGTCTTTTCGCCGTCCCCTCGGACGCCCCCGGCCTTACCCGGACCGCGCTGCCGACCATGGACCTCACCCGCAAGCAGGCCAGGCTCGACTTCGACGGCACCCCCGCCCGGCTCGTAGGCGGCGACGGCGACGGCGAGGTGACCCTGTCGCGGGTACTCGATACCGCGGCCGTCGGCCTTGCCGCCGAGCAGGTGGGCGGCGCTCAGCGGGTTCTTGAGATGTCCGTCGAGTACGCCAAGATCCGCGTACAGTTCGGCCGACCCATCGGCTCCTTCCAGGCGATCAAACACAAGTGCGCCGACATGCTGCTCGACGTGGAGTCGGCCAAGTCGGCCGCGTACTACGGCCTGTGGGCCGCAGCCGAGGGCAATGACGAGCTCCCTGTCGTGGCCAGTGTGGCGAAGTCCTACTGCTCGGACGCGTTCTTCCACTGTGCGGCCGAGAACATCCAGGTTCACGGGGGGATCGGCTTCACCTGGGAACACCCTGCGCACCTGTACTTCAAACGAGCGAAGACCTCGCAGCTGCTGTTCGGTGACCCCGCCTACCATCGCGAACAGCTGGCCCGCAGAATCGGGATCTAGTCCCCTGCCCCCTTGGGGGTCCTCCACCGAAAGCGCGTGTGACCAGGCATGGCCGTGTCACCCGGAGACACGGCCATGCGCCTGGTCAGATAGATTATTATTTGAGCGACCGCACAGGGGCCGTCTGATTACCCGCCTCCGACACCATCACCGGGTAACCCTCCCGTTCCGCGTCGGTGCCAACGAGCAGGAGGTATCCGTGGCGACCGAAGACCGCGTCCGTGTCCCCAAGGCGGGCGAGATCGTCGCCAGTCATCTCCGTCGGCAGATCATTCTCGGGAAGCTCGACGAAGGTACCGCCTTGCCGTCCGAAGCGGTACTCATGGAACGTTTCGGGGTTTCCCGTCCGACCCTGCGTGAGGGATTTCGGGTCCTGGAGTCAGAAGGACTGATCAGTGTCAGGCGGGGAGCCCGCGGCGGCGCACGCGTCCACCTTCCCACCGGAGACACCGCCGCCCGGTACGCGGGGGCGATCCTGCAGTACCGCGGCACCACGCTCGCCGATGTCTATGAGGCCCGCGCCCTGCTGGAGTCCCGAGCGGCCAGCCTGCTCGCGGACCGGCACGAAGCCGAGGACCTCGACCGTCTCAACGAAGCGCTGGCGAGATGCCAGGACGCCCTCGCGGACCACGAGCAGTTCATGTTCACCGATGTGGAGTTCCATCTCCTCGTCGTCGAACTCACCGGCAATCGCACGCTGCGGCTCCTCGTCGGGATGCTGTACAGGATCGTCGAGTCCGCCACCGTCTCCTCGCACATTGCACGCACCAGCGACCCCGACCAGCAACGGGCGCTCGTCGGCAAGGCACATCGAGCCAACGCCAAACTGGTCGTACTCATCCGCAACAACCAGGCCGATGAGGCTGAGGCCTTCTGGCGCCGGCACCTCACCGCGATTGGGAAGATCCTCCTGGAGGACACCGACAAGCGGACCGTCCTCGATCTCCTCAGCTGACCCCATACCGGGGATGGCGGTGTCAGACGACGCCGGCCTCGCGCAGTGCCCCCACCTGCGCCGGGTCGTAGCCCAGATATGCAAGTACGTCGTCGGTGTGCTCGCCCAGAGCGGGCACCGGCCCCATCCGCACCGACCACTGCGGCGAGACCGGCGGCGGCAGGAGCGCGCGCAACGGGCCGACCGGCGAGTCGATCTCGCGCCACCGGTCCCGGGCGGCGAGCTGCGGATGCGCGATGAGGTCACTCACCGAGTTCAGCCGCGCGTTGCCGATCCCCGCCTCGTCCAGCCGGGCCTGCGCCTTGTCCAGGGTCTGCCCAGCCGCCCACTCCCCCAGCGCCGCATCGACGTGTGCCCGTTCCCGGACCCGGTCGGCGTTACCGGCGAGCGACGGGTTGGCTGCGAGGTCCGGCCGGCCGAGCACGTCGACCGCGAGCCGCTGCCACTCCCGGTCGTTCGTCGTCCCGACCACCAGCACCTGCTCGTCAGCCGTCCGGTATGCGCCGTACGGGGCGACGGACGGTGAGCTCATCCCGTTCGGCTGCTGCTCGATCCCGGTTCCGAGGGTGTAGTACATCGGGTAGCCCATCCATTCGGCGACCGCGTCGAACAGGCTGACCGAGATCGCCGCGCCCTGGCCGGTACGGGTCCGGGCCAGGAGAGCGGCAAGCACGCTGGAGTACGCGTACATGCCGGCGCCGACGTCGGCGAGCGGGATCCCCGGCTTCGCGGGCTGTCCGGGGAACCCGGTCACCGAGCACGAGCCGGTCTCCGACTGCACGAGCAGGTCATAGGCGCGCTTTGCCGCCAGCGGCCCGCCTTCTCCGTAACCGGAGATGTCCACGGCCACCGCCCGGGGATGGCGCTGCACCACCTGACCGGCTGCCACTCCGAGACGTGCGGCCGCACCGGGCGCGAGGTTCTGGATGACGACGTCCGCCCGTTCGATCAGGCGGGCGAGGACCTCGGCCCCGGCAGGCTTCTTAACGTCGAGGGCCAGGGACTCCTTCCCCCGGTTGAGCCAGACGAAGTGGGCACCAAGACCGTTCATCGCCTGGTCGTAGTCACGGGCGAAGTCGCCCCCACGCGGGTTCTCGACCTTCACGACCCGCGCGCCGAGGTCCGCGAGGTGACGGGTGGCGAGCGGTGCGGCGACGGCCTGCTCCAGTCCCACCACGAGCAGGCCGTCGAGTGGCCCGGGAAGACGGGCCTCCGACGGCGCGGAAAAAACAGCGTCGCTCCGCCGGAGGCCCTCAGGCGGAGCGGTCATGACTTGGCTTTGAAACTCTCGACGTTGCGGCGCAGCTCCTCGGTGGTGAAGGACTCGCCCTCGGCCGCGAGGGAGAAGTCGAGGACCAGCCGGGCGGCCTGAGCCAGGTGTAGGTTGATCGCCCGCTTGGTGTCCTGGACAGCCTGCGGAGGCAGCCCCGCGAGCTTGTGCGCGACCCGCCGTGCCTCGGCCAGCAGATCGGCGGCCGGAACCACCCGGTTGGCCAGGCCGAGGGCGACAGCCTGGTCCGCGGGGATGCGGTCACCGGTGAGCAGGTACTCCTTGGCCCGCAGGATGCTCGTGGCCAGTGGCCAGAACGCCGCGCCGCCGTCGCCCGCGACCAGGCCCACCTGTACGTGTGGATCAGCCAGGAAGGCGGTGTCCGCGATCAGGACGATGTCGCTCATGACGGCGATGGTCGCCCCGAGGCCCACCGCCGGGCCGTTGACCGCCGCCACCACCGGCAGGTGGAAGCGGACGATCTCATCGGCGAGCCGCCGCGCCTCGCGCATCGAGTGGCGGCGGACCTCCGGGTCGGCGATCTGCTGGCGCATACCCGGGATGTCACCACCCGCGCTGAAGGCGCGACCGGCACCGGTGAGTACCACGGCGCGGGCGTCCCGGTCACCGGCGATACGCTGCCAGACGTCGGCGACGGCTTCGTGCAGCCCGTCGGCGAACGAGTTCAGCCCATCCGGCCGGTTCAGCGTGACGACGCGCACCGGTCCGTCCGACTCGACGAGGAGAACGCCCCCGAAGTCGTAGTTCACCATGTTCAGTGACTGCCTCTCCTGGAAGATCGTCAGTAGCTGCGAAGGCCCATACTGCGCGCAATCGCGTTGCGCTGGATCTGGCTGGTCCCACCCGAGATGGGCGCGACGATGGACTCGCGCCAGCGGAAACTCATCACGCTTTCGGTGGCGAAACCGTGGCCGCCGAGGATCTGCATGCCCCAGCGGGCCGCCGACACGTAGGTCTCGGACCCCTTGAGCTTGGCCATGGAGCCCTCGCGGGAACAGGGCCGGCCCTGCGCGTGCAGCCAGGCGGCCCGGTAGGACAGCAGCCGCGCGGAGTCGATCTCGACCTGGAGGTCGGCCAGCGCGTGCGAGAGCGACTGGAAGTTGCCGATCGACCGGCCGAACTGCTGGCGCTGTTTGGAGTAATCCAGTGTCTCGTCGAGCGTGGCCTGGGCGACGCCGACATATGCGCCGCTCATGAGCACGCGCTCGAGGTCGAGCCCGGAAAGCATGACCTTCCAGCCGCCGTGCAGCGGGCCCACCAGGTTCTCCCGGGGTACGACCACGTCGTGCAGGAACACCTCGTTGGTTCCGAGGATGTGGCGGGCCAGCGTCGGCGTCCGGCGGATCTCCAGGCCCGGCGTCGCGGGATCGACCAGCACCAGGGACAGCCCCTCGTGCTTGGGAACGGACGAATCGGTGCGCACGTACATCGCGATGGTCGTGCCGGGCAGGCCGGCGCCCGTGCACCATGCCTTCTGGCCGTTGAGAACGAAGTGGTCGCCGTGGTCGACCGCGGTGGTGCGCAGCGCCGCGACATCCGAGCCGGCGTCCGGCTCGCTCATGGCGATGGCGAAGCGCTCGGAGCCGTCGAGCATGCCTGGCAGGTAGCGGCCGTGCTGCGCCTGGGTGCCCCACTTCAGCAGGGTGAGCCCGGGGATGAAGGTCCCCGAATAGCACATGGCGATGTCGAGGCTCGCCCGTCCGAGCTCCTCGGCGAGCAGGACGAGTTCGAGCGCGGTGCCGCCGCCCCCGCCGCTGTCCTCCGGCAGCGGGAGGCCGAACCAGCCGAGGTCCGCCATGCCTCGGAAGAGCTCCTTCGGCAGGATGCCCTGTTCGTCCCATTCCTTGGCCACCCGCGGGGGACAGGTGCGCGAGACGAAGTCCCGCGCGGTCTGCGCCAGCATGCGCTGCTCGTCCGTCAGGTCAAAGTCCACGACAGCACCTCTCCCATCAGCTAAATCAGTTAACCATAGCTTGTCGGGGTGGCGCGAGGGAGCACCTTTGCGGACGAAACCGGTCCGGTCCGCGGCCCCGGATCGTGCCCGACTTGCCACAGCCCCCAGTTATCAGCTAACTTTTTATACGTTTTGTACATGGAGACCGACCGGGGACGCCCGTCCGGGCGCGAGTGGGCGAGGTAGCGGATGGACATTGCCGTCACAGCGCAGGACAGGCAGTTCCAGGAGGAAGCACGGTCGTGGCTGGCCGATCATCTCACCGGTGACTTCCGGAGCATCCTGGGCGTCGGCGGCCCGGCGGACGACACCGCCTGGGAGCTCCGCCTGGAGTGGGAGAAGCTCCTCGCAAAGGACAAGTGGCTAAACATCACCTGGCCGGTCGAGTACGGCGGCCGCGGGGGGACCCTGGCCCAGGAGATCATCTTCCAGGTCGAGCACGCTCGGGCGCAGGCACCGTACTGGGTGGGGGTCCACGGCCGCGACCTGTTCGGGCCGACCCTGCTCGCGTTCGGTACCCCCGAGCAGAAGGCCCGCTTCCTCCCGAAGATCACACAGGTCGAGGAGTTCTGGGGGCAGGGCTTCAGCGAGCCCGACGCCGGTAGCGACCTGGCCGGCCTGCGCACCCACGCCGAACTCGACGGCGACGAATGGGTGATCAACGGTCAGAAGATATGGACGACGTTCGGCGGATACGCCGACTGGCTCTACGTCCTGTGCCGCACCGACCCGGACGCGCCGAAGCACCGGGGGATCTCGATGCTTCTCGTGCCCCGCCACCAGCCCGGCGTCGAGGTCCGGTCGATCAGGAACATGGCCGGCGGGACGGAGTTCGCCGAGGTCTTCCTCAGTGACGCCCGCACCGCCAAGGACCTGGTCGTCGGCGAGGTCAACGGTGGCTGGCGCGTGGTCATGGGTACCCTCGGCAACGAGCGCGGGGGCACCACCGTGCTGCCCTTCCAGGCCGGGTTCGAACGCGAGATGCGGGCACTGATCGACCTGGTGAAGTCCCGCCCGGCCGACCCGGTGCTGCGCGACCGGATAGCGTCCGCCTACGTGGGCCTGCGGGTCATGCAGGCGATGAACATCCGCACGATCAGCCGGGCGGTCGCGAACGCGCACCCCGGACCGGAATCCTCGATCTCGAAGCTGTTCTGGTCCACCTGGCACCGCGACTTCGGGGAACTGCTGATGGACGCGACCGGCGCCGATTCCATGCTGGTCGGGGAGGACTACAAGCTGAGCCTGTTCCAGGCGAGCTTCCTCAACTCCCGGGCCGAGACGATCTACGGCGGCGCCGTCGAGATCCAGCACAACATCCTGGGCGAACAGGTCCTCGGCCTGCCCAAGGAACCACGCTGACGGGAACCACAACGCCCCATTTTACTCAGCGACCGATGGCCCGCCGGTACTTCTTCAGCAGCGTTTCATCCCCCAAAAAGAAGCGATCAAGAAAATTGTATAGATCGCCCAGATCAAGTGTCTGCCTCGGCGGAAAGACGTGAAGGCGGTTGCGCCACTGCCCGACGGCAGCGCTATCGAAGTCACAACCGACGGTAGCGAGGCGACCAATCCGCCTACGCGCAACTCAGGCAACGGTATACCGTTAACCTGGCGGACCGGCCGTGGCGAGTTCGCCGCGAGTCGGTATGACGACTCACCGCCGCCCATCGACGGCGGTGCCCGAATGGTAAACC
>NZ_CAKKTK010000014.1:0-68675 GCF_920656135.1 Frankia sp. Cppng1_Ct_nod
CGAATTGACGATCAGGCTGCCCACGGGTGCGACCCGGGTCAGCGCCGCGGGCGCGACCACGGCCTGCTCGCCGAGGTAGACGAAGGCACGCAGGTCGACCGAGCACGGCTGGAGACGACCGTCATGCCAGGTCGGATGGGTCGACAGCCGTACCAGTTCCTGGCCGATCCAGCGCCGCGGATCGGCCAGGATGCGCGTTCGGGCCGCGGCGAGCTCGGTGGGGTCCGCCCGCGGGCCGATCAGCACGCCGTCCCCGCCGTAGCCGTCCGCCGGTTTGACCACCAGCTCGTCGAGGTGGTCGAGCACGTACGCGCACTGCTCCGGATCGCCGCAGACGTAGGTACGGACGTCGTCGAGCAGCGGCTGCTCGCCCAGGTAGTAGCTGATCAGCTGTGGGACGTAGGCGTAGAGGACCTTGTCGTCGGCGACACCGTTACCGGGCGCGTTGGCGAGGCTCAGGGTCCCCGCCCGCACCGCACCGATGAGCGCGGCTCCCAGGGGCTGACCGTCAGCACCCACGGCGGTCTCAAGATCCTCCTCGTCGAAGCGCCGGTACAGCACGTCGAGGCGACGCCGCCGGCCACGGTCGAGGTGGTGGACGATGCCGTCCTCGACGAGCAGGTCCGACGGCTCGACCAGCGCCACACCCATCTCCTCAGCCAACAGGGCGTGCTCGAAATGAGCGGAGTTGTCCGACCCGTCGGTGAGCACCGCAACCGTTGGCTCCCCGGTCATCCGTGCGGGCGCCGCCGCGACCAACGCCTCGTGCAGCAGGGCGGGCACGCCGTCCATCCCCATGATCTCGCCGGGTGGGGTCAGTTCGGGCAGCACCGAGCAGGTCAGGCGCCGACCTTCCAGTGCGTAGGCGACCCCGGAGGGCACCCGCAGGTTGTCCTCGAGGACGAACCAGCTCCCGTCGGCGTCGCGGACCAGGTCGATGCCGGTGACCGTGGCCCGCACCGCGTCCGCGGACACCGCGTAGCCCGCGGCCCGCATCCCCGGGGCGTCTCGCACCGCCCACGCCGGGACCACGCCGTCGGCGACGGCGGCCTGCTCGCCGTAGGCGTCGTGCAGGAACGCCTCGAGCGCCCGGACCCGCTGCGCGAGACCGGTCTGCAACCGTGCCCAGTCGGTGGCGGAGACGATCCGCGGCACCAGGTCGAACGGGAAGGGACGGGCCGCGTCCTCACCGGACACCCGGAACACCACGCCCCGCAGGACCTGTTCGGCGCCTCGGGCGTCGGCGCGTTCGGCCAGCGCCGCCGGCCCGAGACGGTCCAGGGTCCGCATCAGAGCCCGGTAGGGAGCGCGAACCACCCCGTGGGAGTCCACCACCTCGTCGAAGCCGTCCGGCCGGTAGTCGTCGAGCAGGGTCGGATGACCCGGGCGGACCGGCGGGCGGGTACCGCCGGCCAGGCCTGAGGATGTCGAGGCGTCGCGCGTCTCGGCGAGGATCAGATCAGCGACGTCAGCGAGCCGCTCACGCCGCGCGAAGGCCCGCCGCTGCCGGGCCGCGGCGCTGCCGCGCCCGATCGCCTGCTGAGCGAGAGCGGTCACCAGCTCCCAGTCGCCGGCGTGCTCAAGTTCGGCGCGGACCTCACCCAACAGCCGCCGCAGCAGTTCCTCGGCGGGTACCGGGCCCGCGCCGGCCAGGTCGACGAGATCGCCTTCGATCCCGGAGCGGGCCGCTCGCCAGGTCGCCGCCCGCAACAGTTCGGTACGCGGTGGTGGCGCGGGAACGCCGATCTCGATCGCCAGGGTCGCCCGGCGGACCAGCGCGCGGAACAGGCCGGCGATGAGAATGACGTTGTCGACGTCCGGGCACGCGTCGCAGATGCGCAGCTCGACGGTGGGCAGATGCGCGGACGGGCGGACGTCGAAATAGACCATGCCAGGGTCGCTGATCACCCCGGACTTGATCAGATCCGCGACGAGCTGGTCGTACTCGGCGGCGGTCCTGAACGAACCGGCCACGCCCGCGGTCGGCCACCGCTGCCAGACCAGCGTGCGCATGCTGGCATACCCGCTGTCAACGCCCTTCCAGTAAGGGGAGCTTGCCGACAGGGCGAGCAGCATCGGCAGCCACGGCGCAACCCATGCAACCACCGCCATCGCAAGGTCACGGTCCGCGACGTCCACATGCACCTGGGCGCCACAGATCAGCTGTTCCCGGGCGAGGAGTTGATACTCCTCCAGCATCTGCTCGTAACGGGGATCGCGGCTGATTCCCAGCACGTCCGGGTCGACCAGCGGGACGGTTCCCGCGGACGCGGGGCCGAGACCGAGCAGCTCGGCCGCGGCAGCAAGCTCGCGGCGCAGGTCCAGCAGGTCGACCCGCAGATCCTCCAGGTCGGTACATGGCCGACTGTTGGTTTCCACCACCGACTTCAACAGCTCGGCGGCGAAACGATCCTCGGGAAGACGCTCCAGGACAGCGCCGGCCCGAGGTACGAGCTGTCGCGAGGTGGTGTCGAGGATGTGAAACTCCTCCTCGACACCGACAGTCGCGATTCGCGTATCGTTCATGGACGAAGACGGTACGGCCATTCGGCTACAGAAGCACGACACGGCTTGTCCGATCGTTGATACCCGGCAAAAGCAGGGACGTAGCTTCGCAGGTCAGCGGTTGATCGATTCCGACAATCCCGCCGGATATCGTGTTCGGCCGTGACCGGCGAGACCGGGTAACGCGGTTGGTACCGCGTGGCTGTTTCGCGGGATCACAGTCCCGGGGGCCGGCATCCGCCGGCCCGGTCATCATACAGGCGATATTTCGGGATGTTTCGGATATACCCTGTGGTCCGGGCGTGGACGACGCCCGGCTCGAAGGTCCCATCTGCCGATCCCTCTCCCTCGCGGCGGCACGGGTGTGCCCTCGTCCCGGGTGACGGCAGCCTGCCGGTCGTCACCCCCGTGAGTTATTCCCCACACACCGCCCGTCTACCATCCCGGTCGACTCCGCGCCAGTGCCCACGCCGAGGATCACAAATACCGTGACCGACGTGAGAAAGAATGTAAGAACGCCGATGCGGTTCGATCGGCAGCCACATGTCGGTCACGCGTTCTACGATCGGGTCGTGAGCAGTAATTCCGGCCGAGCTGAATCGGAAATGAATGTCACCGCCACAACGGTGACAGCCACCCCTTCGAAAACCCACCACCATCACCGTCACCATCCGTCGACATCGACCGACGCCCGGTACCTACGTGGCGCGCTCGGCCTGATCCTCGGCTTCATGGTCGCGGAAATCGCGGCCGGGATCGCCGCGTCGTCATTGGTACTGCTGTCCGACGCCGCGCACATGCTGACCGACGCCGGCGCGATAGGCCTGGCCCTGGTGGCGGCACGGCTTGCCGCCCGCCCGGCGTCCGGCCGCCTCACCTACGGCTGGAAGCGGGCGGAGATCCTCTCGGCGCAGGCCAACGGCCTGACCCTGCTCGTTCTCGCCACGCTGTTCGTGGCCGAAGGCATCGGACGACTCGTGCATCCCACCGCCGTCTCCGGCGGTCCGGTCCTGGTCACGGCCATCGCCGGGGTGGTTGTCAACCTGGCGGCGACCTGGCTCCTGGCCCGCGCGGACCGCCGTAGTCTGAACGTCGAAGGTGCCTTCCAGCACATCCTGAGCGACCTGTACGCATTCGGGGCGACCGCGGTCGCGGGGCTGGTGGTGTTCGTCACCGGGTTCGACCGCGCGGATGCGCTTGCCGCCCTGACCGTGGCCGCCCTGATGGGCCGCGCCGGGGTGGTCCTGGTGCGGGCGTCCGGTCGGGTCTTCCTGGAGGCGGCTCCCGCCGGGCTCGACCCGGACGAGATCGGACGCACCCTCGCCCGCTGGACGGATGTCGCGGAAGTGCATGACCTGCACGTCTGGGAGGTCACTTCCGGGATGCCCGCGTTGTCCGCGCACGTGCTGGTGGTCCCCCAGGGAGACTGCCACCAGGTCCAACACGACCTGCGTGACCTGCTGCACGACCGCTGGGAGATCGACCACGTCACGCTGCAGGTCGACCATGTCGGACCCGTGGTGCTGGCCGTCTCGAACCGAGCCGACGACGGACGACGACCCGGTCACTGCGTCGATCCGCACGGCCCCACGCACCACGGACACTGATCCGAGGTGCTCCGGCGCCGTCAGACGGGGGTGAGTGCGAGTCCGGTACCCGGCAGCGCGGCCCGGATCTCACCGGCGAGCAGCATCCAGTCCTCGACCCGGGCCGACGTGGACCGGTAGGCCAGCCCGATCCGCCGGTGCGGAGGCGGGCTGCGGAACGTCGCGACCGCGAGACCACGACCCTGGCCCACCTCGACGCCGACGGCGGCGACGGGCAGCAGTGTGAGCCCGAGGCCCCCGGCGACCATCTGCACGATCGTCGACAGGCTGGCGGCGCGCAACGCCGAACGCTCGCGGGCACCGGCCTCGCGGCAGACCTCCAGCGCCTGTGCCCGGAAGCAGTGCCCGTCCTCCAGCAGCAGGAGTTCCTGGCCGGCGAGGGCCACCACGGGTAGGGCGACTCCACCGGCAAGCGGATGGTCGGCCGGGGTGACCAGGACGAAGTCCTCATCGTAGAGGGGCAGTTCGGCAACGCCGGGCTCGTCGGCGGGAAGCGCGATCAGCGCGAGATCGAGCAGTCCGCCCCGTAGTTCGGCCAGGATGGACGTGGTCTGTGACTCCCGCAGGCTCAACCGTATCTGCGGATGGGTCCCGCGCAGGGACAGCAGCAGCCGCGGCAGCAGGTAGGGCGCGACGGTGGGGATCACGCCGAGCCGGATGTCACCCGACAGCGGTTCCCGCGCCCGGATGGCCGCCTCGCCGATGTCGTCGATGGCGCCGAGCACACCACGCGCCCGGCGCACCACGTCCTCACCGACCCCGGTGATCAGAACGCTGCGGGTTGTCCGCTCGACCAGCTGGACGCCGAGGGTGCGTTCGAGCGAGGCGACTGCGCTCGACAGCGTGGGCTGGCTCACGTGCAGCGCGGCCGCGGCCCGGCCGAAGTGGCCGCTGTCCGCCACCGCCACCAGGGCACGCAGCTGGGCGACTGTGGGGCTGGGTCGAGCCATAGCAAAACACTATCAGTCTTGCTGAATCTTCTGATTTCTCTTCTCAGTCGTGAGCGGCGAAAGTCGTACCAGAGAAAGCAAGCCCCAGAGAGGAGCAGGCAAGCGTGCTTACCATCGGCGACACCTTTCCCGAGTACGGCCTGGTCGGCGTGGTCTCCAGCGACCCGGACACGGCCTTCGTGCAGGAGACGTCCGCCAGCCGTCCGGGCCAGTGGCGGATCGTGTTCTTCTGGCCGAAGGACTTCACCTTCGTGTGTCCGACCGAGATCGCCGCGTTCGGGCGTCTGGCGGCCGAGTTCGCCGACCGGGACGCCCAGGTCCTCGGCGTCTCCGTGGACAGCGAATACGTCCACCTGGCATGGAAGCAGAACCACCCCGACCTGACCGACCTGCCGTTCCCGATGCTCGCCGACGTCAAGCGGGAACTCACCCGCGCGGTGGGGGCACTCAACGCCGACGGTGTCGCGGACCGCGTGACATTCATCATCGACCCGGACGGCGCCATCCAGTTCGCAATGGTCACCGCGGGCAGTGTGGGCCGCAACCCCGAGGAGGTCCTGCGGGTTCTCGACGCCCTGCAGACCGACGAGCTCTGCCCGTGTAACTGGACGAAGGGCGACGCTACCCTCAGTAACGGCGGGCCGACACCGGTCACGGTGGCGGCATGATGAGCGGCGTGCCGAACGTGGCAGGCGGTGTGGCAGGTGCGGCGAGTGCGGCGAGTGCGGCGAGTGCGGCGAGTGCGGCGAGTGCGGCGAGTGCGGCGGGTGTGGCCACGCTGCGGGCGGACCTGCCGGACTTCGCCAGGGACATCCGTCTCAACCTCGGCTCGGTGACCGGCCGGTCACACCTGTCCGAGCAGCAGCTGTGGGGAACGGTACTGGCATCGGCGATCGCCAGCCGCAACCGCACCGTCGTCGCGGAACTGACCGCGGAGGCGCGTACGCACCTCACGCCCGAGGCACACACGGCGGCGAGGACCGCGGCGGCACTGATGGCGATGAACAACGTGTACTACCGCACCCTTCACCTGCTGGCGGATGACGAGTACTCGCGGTTGCCGGCCGGGCTGCGCATGAACGCCATCACCAACCCCGGCGTCGACAAGGTCGACTTCGAACTGTGGTCGCTGGCCGTTTCGGCGATCAACGGCTGTGGACGCTGCCTGCAGGCACACGAACACGAGCTGCGCCGGCACGGGATGACCCGGGAGGCCATCCAGGACGCGATCCGGGTCGCCTCGGTCGTCCACGCCGTGGCGGTCACGCTCGAGAGCGAGGAGAAGTTCCCCGCCACCCTCTGACCGAGCGCCCTACCTCGGATGCCCTTAGTAATAATCGATGACAATTAGCCACCAGATTTCGCCGCTTCGCAGTCGTCATGCCACCCCTCACGCACACCATCGACTTGTGGTGTCACAATGCAACCTCGCCGGCACTTCTGGTGACATCGCCAGCGCCGACGGCATGATCGTCCGATCGAAGGGTGCTGACTTGCGACCACGGGATCACCCCTGGTCCGCCTGCAGCCGGATGTCTCTGGGGGGCCGACCGTCATGGCGTTACTGAACGCAGCCGACATCGCAACGAACGGTCCGGTCGGCGTCAGGGAGCCCGGCGGCGGGCCGAGCGGGCCGAGCGGGCCACTGATCGGCGAGGGCCGCATCGGCCGGCAGGTACGGGTTCCCAAAACCGCCGAGCTGGTCGCCGCGCACCTTCGGCGCCAGATCGTGCGCGGCGAACTCACCGAAGGCGACGCGCTTCCCCCGGAAGCCGTCCTGATGGAACAGTTCGGCGTCTCACGCCCGACCCTGCGCGAGGCGTTCCGCGTCCTGGAATCCGAAGCGTTGATCAGCGTCCGCCGAGGGGCCCACGGTGGTGCCCGCGTGCACACACCCAACGGTGACGTGGCCGCCCGTTACGCCGCGCTCGTCCTGGAACACCGCGGCACGACCCTCGCCGACATCCACCAGGCCCGAGCTCTGCTTGAGCCGCCCTGCGTCCGCCAGCTCGCGCAGAGCCGCACGGACGACGATCTCGCCAGTCTGGCGGCTGCGCTCGGTGCGGTCGAGGCCGCCGGCAACGATCCCAGTCGGCTACGAGCCGCGCAGGCGAACTTCCAGAGCCTCCTGGTCGAACTCGCCGGCAACAAAACCCTCATCGTGCTCGCGGGGATGCTGCGCCACATCATCAACCTGGCCCATGACAGCGGACTGGTCACCGACACCGGCCCGGCGGTCCCGGATGACGGCATCGAGCGGCACCACCCCCATCGGCGGGTCGTCGCGCTGATCGAGGCCGGCGCGGCGACGGAGGCCGAGGACCTGTGGCGGGCGCACCTGCTGGCGACGAACCGGGAAACCGGCTACGACCAGGCCACAGTCCTCGACCTCCTGGGGGGAGTGACGGCGCAGGGTAGGTAACGTCGATCAGGTGACACGTGCGGAGACCGACTCGCTGGCCGAGGTCCTCAACCTCGACCGCATTGAAACCAACATCTTCCGTGGCTGGTCGTGGCACACGGCGCCGACCAGGGTATTCGGTGGCCATGTGGCGGCGCAGGCACTGATCGCCGCCGGTCGGACCGTCGCTCCCGACCGTCCGGTGCACTCGCTGCACGCCTACTTCCTGCTACCGGGGGATCCCGCGGCGCCGATTGTCTACGAGGTCGACCCGATTCGTGACGGGCGGTCGTTCACGACCCGGCGGGTGGTCGCGATCCAGCACGGCAAAGCGATCTTCAACATGTCCGCGTCGTTCCACCGGGCCGCCGACGGCTTCGAGCACCAGTCACCGATGCCGCAGTCGCCCCCGCCCGATGACGCACCCGCACCGGCCGAGGAGATCTTCTCGGACGGTGGAGCGATCGAGCCGTTTTTCCGACGGTATCTAGATGTTCGACCGATAGCGACGCAGGGACCGGACGGATCCGTCCTGCCACCGGTCATGTCCCATCTCGGAGATCCGCACGCCCCGTACCAGCGACGGTGGTTCCGCGCGCGGGGGACGCTGCCCGACGACCCGCTCTACCACGCCTGCGCGGTGGCATACGCCTCCGACCTCCACCTGATCGCGACGACCGTGCTCCCACACCGGTCGGCGGACGGCCCGAGGATCTCGCTGGCAAGTCTCGACCACGCCATGTGGTTCCACCGTCCGTTCCGTGCCGACGAATGGCTGCTCTACGTGCAGGACAGCCCATCGGCCTTCGGCGAGCGTGGCTTCGCTCGCGGCGAGATCTACACCGAGGACGGCCGCCTCGTCGTCTCCGTCGCGCAGGAAGGCCTGCTGCGCCGCCACCCCTGAGCCCCGATCCTCGTGCCACCTGCCCCCGCCGGCTGTAGGTGGAAACCGTTGCTATCACGATGGTTTCCACCTACAGCCGGCGGGGGTTCGCCGATATCCGTAGGTGGTTTCCGTTGCTATCGCGATGGTTTCCACCTACGCATAGCGGGAAGGTCGGACGCATGCGGTGTGTGGTGTTCGGCGCGACCGGTTACATCGGTGGCCGCGGCCTGACCATCGACGTCCCGGCCACACGGACCCTCGGGTGAGGCCGTCGTGGCGTTCATCGAGGCGCCGCGGGACGGCGCTGATCACTCAGAGAGCGGCGGTTCGAGGACGCCTTCGGCCCTGATCACCTGCTCACCGCCTGGCACCCCTGAACCGCGCACCGATCCGGGCAGCACCGACCGGGATGCGGGCCCAGCCGGACGGGCCGGATGTGTTCGCTTGCCCTCCGACCGTTAGCCTTGCAGGCAGGACATCGACAGAAAAGGCGTCGACTGGGCATGCGTATGCACTTCGAACCTGAGCAGAACAACGAGTTCGAGGCCGGGAAGGATCTGCTGATCCGCCGGTGCACGGCTTGGGCGCGGGAGCAGGACATGGCCGCGGACCCGTTCATCCTGTCGGCCACGCTGGATTTCCGGCACCACAGCATCGACGGACGCCTCGGGTTCTGGACCGTCGACCTCGTCCGGGAGTTCCTGCTGACCTGGATCCCGCAGAGGCTGTCCGTCACCGCGGACGACGCCGCGGATACTCCCGACACGCTGCGCACCCTCCTGCGTTATCTCCGCCATACCGACCTGGACGATCCGACCGGCGACACCCTGCCCGACCTCGAGGCCGCGGTCAGCACCGCCAGTGGCGAGTTCCGGCAGGCGATGTCCGACGAACGGAACTTCGGCATCGCGAAGTTCTGGGTGATGCAGGCAACCGCATCCGGTATCGATCCCACCGACGCGGTGGCGATGCAACGCTTCACCGAGGACGCCCAGGCCGGCCGGATCGAACATGACGATGCGGCACTCGGTCACATCGTCACCCAGCATCTTCTGCGCGCCGGCAGCCGACAGGAACGCGCCTACCCGCAGCTGCCGGTGTCGCTCCCACCGAGAAGCGACCTTGCCGCCATGGCGGAGGAGACCCGACTCGTAGGGCAGTTGCGGGCGCTCACCGACTGGGTGGGCCGTGACGGTCGCGTATTGACCGCCACCGGCCAGCTCAAACTCGCCGACGCCCGTGAACTGGTCGCGTTGCTCGGTACCCGCGATGTCATCGACCCCGTCATCGGCGACCGGGTATATCGCACCAAGAGCAGCGCGGAACTGACCGAGCTCACCCTGGTCCTCGACTGGGCCAGGAAGATCCGGCTGATCCGGGTGGTGAAGAACAGGCTGGTGCAGATCGCGAAATCCCAACCGCTGCTGCGCGACGGCCTGGCGTTGTGGACCAGGGCCTTCGACACGTTCGTTGAGCTGGCCGACACGGTTGTGCGGCCGGTATGGCAGGGCCAGCCCCACGGGATGCTTCACGAACTTTTCGAGGACGTGGTCCCCGACGTCCTCAACGCCGTCTACGGCATGCCCGAACCCATCCCGGTGGTGCGCCTGGAGGAAAGCGTCTGGCTGTCCTGCCAGGCCGCCTTCGAGATCGACAGTGCCGGCCGGTCACAGCAGGCGGTCTGGCGTCGCACGGTCAGCAGCGACCTCGGGCGGATACTGCACGTCCTGGCCGATGTCGGCGGGCTGGTATTGAGCACCGGGTCCGCCGATCCGATGTTCCACACCGACCTCGACGACGACGGCGACCTCGACGACGGCGACGGCGTCAACAGCGGCTTCGGCGTCAACAGCGGTGCAACCGTCCTGCCCCAGGACACCCGGGAACGGCTCCGCGCGGCTCTCGCGCCCGACGCCGGGCCCGTCGAGATCGTGACGCTCAGCCCACTGGGCACCCATGCGGTCCGTGCCCGGCTGCTCGCGCAGGGGCGCAACGCGCCGCTGGTCGGTGAACTGTCCGACGCCACCCCCGCGCAACTGCTCGGCATGATCGCCGAGCAGCACACCCCGAAAACCGGTCAGGAGGAGATCGCCGGCTGGTTGGCGGGCCACGGCGGCGAGGAGGAGGTCGGCCTGGACCGGCTGCTCGACGCGGTGCGCCACTGTCCCTTCCGTAGCCGGACCGCCGCGATGCTCGACGCGCTGACCGCCGCCCGACCCGACCGGGCCGCGCTGCTCCGGCGGCTGCGCTCCGACACCACGCTCGGACCGATCGCCGTCCAGTTCCTCGTCCTCGACGGGCAGCTCGGCGAGGACGACCTCACCGACCGGGAACAGCTGCTGGCCATCACCGAACAACTGCTCCAGCTACTGGAGATCGCCGGCCCGGACGTGGTGCGCGAAACACTCACCGCAGAGGCACCCGCCGCCGAGGTGCGTAATCTGTTCGGCGCCCTGACACACTCGGGCCATCCTGATACCACCGGGCTGGACGAGCTGCGCACGCTGGTGATCGAACCGCTCCAGCGCCACAGCTCCGGCCGCCGCATCCGCACCCCGGGCGAGGTCCGCCGTTCCACCCGACGGCCCAAGCGCACTCGCTGACCCCTCGAGGTGGACACGGTCTCTCCCCCGCCCGCGTCTCTCCCCCGCCCGCGTCTCGGTGTCCGCCCAGGGCGGACGGTGATGCGGGAAGCCTGGCCGGTGCTTCTACGCTGTTACTCGTGTAACCCTGTAATCAGTGCGGGTGCCGGGAGTCGGTCGGGAGGTCGGGATGTCGGATCCGATGGACGCCTACTCGCAGGTGGTGACCCATGTCGCCGCCACCGTCTCCCCCGCCGTCGCGAGCCTGCGGGTACGGACCGTCCGCGGCGAGGGGGCCGGGTCGGCCGTGGTCTTCACCGATGACGGCTTCCTCCTCACCTCCGCGCACGTCGTCGACAGCGGTCGCGGGAACGCGGGAATCCGCGGTGTGACGGGAATGGCCGAGTTCGCCGACGGTACCGAAAGCCAGGTGGACGTGATCGGCGCCGATCCGCTCTCCGACCTCGCGGTGCTGCGTGCCCGGGGTACGACCCCGCCGCCGGCTACTCTCGGCGACGCAAGCATGCTCACTGTCGGCCAGCTCGTCGTCGCGGTCGGCAATCCACTGGGCCTGACCGGCAGTGTGACGGCCGGGGTCGTCAGCGCCCTCGGCCGGTCGCTTCCCACCCGGGCAGGCGCGACCGTCCGCGTCATCGACGAAGTGATCCAGACCGACGCGGCGCTCAACCCGGGCAATTCGGGAGGCGCCCTGGCTGACGCGAACGCCCATGTCATCGGGGTGAACACGGCGGTGGCCGGGATCGGCCTCGGGCTCGCCGTCCCGGTGAACGCCACCACCCGGCGCATCCTCGCCGCGCTCATACGCGACGGCCGGGTGCGGCGCGCCTATCTGGGAGTGGCAAGTGCCAGGGCGCCGCTCCCACCGCATCTGGCGGACCGGTTCGGCCGCCGGCACGGCGTTCGGCTGGCCGAGGTCGTCGTGGACAGCCCGGCCGGTCGCGCCGGTCTGTTCGCCGACGATCTGGTGCTCTCCGTCGCGGGGCAACCGGTCGCAGCCCCTGGGGACCTGCAACGACTGATGACCGAGGAGACCATCGGGCGCCCGCTCGAACTCACTGTGTGGCGGCGCGGCGCACTCGTCGATGTCATCGTCGTCCCCCGGGAACTGGCACTCACCTGACCGGCCCACCCTGACAAACCCTGGACCGGCCCGCCGGGCACCACCCGCGAGATCACAGTCAACGCACTCTCCGCGATCAGCCGACCGATATCCGCGATTCCGTGGAATGGCTCGGATCATGCCCGAGACCGGCTACCCCCACGGCGACTCGACGCTCCCACACTCACGGAACACAGCCACAACGATCGCGACAAAATCAGGGCGGCCGAAACAGGAGACAGCGGACAGGCAACCCCTGCGCAAAAACGCGATCGCCTGCTGCCAGCTCGACCGCTACGGAATCACCAGCTAGCATGCCTTCGGAAACACCGGCAACACCCCGAATCGGCAAAGCTGAATGATATCAGGCTCACGGAGGCTCGTCTTGCAATACCGTTCTACGTTTCAGCGGCGGCATGTAATGGCCGTCGTTGCTGTTGTTCTCGTAGCCGGCTGCGGCACCGGCAACGCACGGAACAGCTTAGCGAACGCTGGTTGCCAGACGCCCGGAGTCAGTCCGACGACGGTCAAGGCCGGGCTGCTCTTCCCCAACTCAGGCCCGGCCGCACCGCAGTTCGCAGACTTCCGGGCCGGTGTCGACGCACGTTTCGGGCTGGCGAACAGCCATGGCGGAGTGAACGGACGTACGCTCGCCTACGACTGGGCGGACGACACGTCCAACCCGGCCACGAATCTCTCCGCCGCGACATCGCTCGTCGAGAATTCCCAGGACTTCGCCGTCATCGAGTCCAGCAACGTCTCATCCGGTTCAGCAGCCTATCTGCACAACAACGGAATACCGGTGGTCGGCAGCGGCGCGGAAGCCGCCTGGAGCCAGAACGACAACATGTTCACCTGGTCGAAATATCTCACGGACGGCCCAGCATTGTCGACCTGGGGAAGCTTCGCGCGAAACCGGGGTGGCCGGAAAGCGGCCGTGCTCCGCATCGCTTTCAGTGAGTCGTCGGCCATCTTCGCCCAGAAGATGACAGAAAGCCTGAAGGCCGCAGGGATCGACGTAGTCTACACCGACCAGATCTCCGTGACCGGCACGGACCCGGCCGCCATCGCCACAAAGATCAAAAACTCTGGTGCCGACGTCCTTACCGGTGGTCTCACGGTCGACGCCTTCGCCAGAATCGCCTCTGCCGCCAGTCAAGCACGGGTTCCCCTGAAGGTCACCATGTCCCCCAGCGGATACGACCAGAACATACTCAACATGTACGGCCCCCAACTCGCCGGGACCTACCTGTTCGTGAACGTGGCCCCCTTCGAACAGCACCTGCCCACCCACCAGACGTTCATCGACGCGATGGCCGCCTACGCCCCTCAAACCCAACCACCCACCCGGCAGATCGCCCTCACCGGCTGGATCTCCGCCGACATGTTCCTACGCGGACTCCAGGAGGCCGGCCCCTGCCCCACCCGCCAATCGTTCATCACCAAGCTGCACGATGTCCACGACTACACCGCCGACGGCCTGGTAGCACCACCGGTAGATCTATCGAAATACCGCGACGTCGCCCGGTGCTTCACCTTCCTACAGATCAACTCCACCGGTACCGCCTTCGAGGTGCAACAACCAGCCCCCTACTGCGGCGGTTAGAGCCTGACCAGAAACCCGACCGAAGGCGGCGCGAATCACTTTCCGCGCCGCCTTCGGTCCCGGCCCCGCCTTCGGCCCCGGCCCCGAGACGGTCGGGGCCTACTCAGTAGATCCTCGGTGAAGTCGGCCGGGTGGATTCCTACGCGCCCATGCTCAGGCCGCCGTCAACCGTGACCACCGACCCGGTGACATAAGCCGCCTTTTCGTCCAGGAGGAAGCGGACCGCGTGGGCGAGCTCGAAGGGGTCACCGCGCCGTCCCAACGGGATCATCGCGCGGATGGCCTCCTGCGCGGCGGGAGCCATCGCGTTGGTCATGTCCGTCTCGAAGACGCCGGGCACGACGAGGTTCACGGTGACGCCCTTACGCGCCACCGCCCGGGCGAGCGAACGCGTCATGCCCAGCAGGCCCGCCTTGGCTGCCCCGTAGCCGACCTCGACCGGGCTACCCATGGCCGCGGTCACCGACCCCACGTTCACGATGCGTCCGAAGCGGCGTTCCACCATCGGCGCGAGCACGGCCCGGGCCAGGTACCACGGGCCCGACAGGTTCACGCGCAGGGCGAGGTCCCAGTCCTCGTCGGTCATCCGCAAGGCACTGTTCTCGACCAGGAGTCCGGCGTTGTTCACCAGGTGGTCGACGCGGCCGTGCTCGGCCAGCACGTCGTCGACGAGTTTTCGGCAGAAATCCGGGTCGCCGACGTCCCCGGCGTGCACGCTGACCGAACCGCCCCGGCCGGCCAGACGCCCACGCAACGCGTCGGCGCCCGCATGGTTACCGGCGTAGACGGCCGCCACATGGGCACCGTCGGTGGCGAGAACCTCCGTGATCGCGGCACCGATGCCACGGGTACCACCGGTGACGATCGCGACCCTGCGTTCCAAGGTTCCTCCCTCGCATCGTTCGACTTATGCCGTCAGATTGATTATTTTAATAATATTATTATTATACTCAATAGGAGGTGTCTCGTGGGAGACCTGCTCATACGTGGCGGCAACGTCGTAGACGGCACCGGGTCCCCGGCCCGCACCGGGGACGTCCGGATACGGGACGGCATCGTCACGGAGATCGGGGTAGGGCTACAGCCGGACGGTGAGCGTGTCATCGACGCGTCCGGCGCCTACGTGGCACCCGGCTTCATCGACGTGCACACCCACTTCGACCCCACGCTGTTCTGGGACCCGCTGTGCGACCCGATGCCCCAGCACGGTGTGACGACCGCGCTGGTCGGCAACTGCTCGCTGTCGCTGGCACCTGTCCGGCCCGCCGACAGAGCAAAGCTCGCGGCCCTGTTCTGCTACATCGAGGACCTCCCCCGTGAGGTGCTCGACGTCGCCCTGCCCTGGAACTGGGAGTCCTACGGCGACTACCTGGACGCCGCCGGGGAACGCGGCGGCTACGGTCTCAACGTCGCCGGGCTCGTCGGTCACAACATGCTGCGCCAGTACGCCATGGGGGATCAGGCGTGGGAGCGGGCGGCCACGGCCGAGGAGCGGGCACGGATCGCGGCCCTGCTGGCCGACTCCCTCGACGCGGGCGCGTTCGGCATGTCGACCTCGCTCGGATTCGACGAGGACCGCGACGGCCGGCCGGTGCCGAGTCGGATCGCCGACGACGCCGAGTTCGCCGCACTGGTCGACGTCCTGGCCGACCGGGCCCGGTTCACGACCTTCATCCCGGGCCAGTCGAGCCGTCAGATGCGGATCGACGTACAACGGATGGCCGACCTGTGCGGGAGGCGTGACCTGGTGCACTCCTGGATCGGTATCTTCCACGCCTCCGACAAGCCCGACTGGGCCCGGGACATGCTCGACTTCGCCGGGGAGCTACAGGACCGCGGAATCCGCTCCTACCCGCAGGTCAGCCCCAGAACGCTGGACATCCACGTGAACTGGAACGGCGGGATGTCCTGGATGGGCCTGCAGGAGACCTGGCACCAGATGGTGCAGGCGCCACCGGAGGACAAGCAGCGGATGCTGACCGACCCGCAGTGGCGGGTCCGGGCACGCGAGGAGTGGGACCGGGTTCCCCGGACGATGATCCCGCACCGCCACCCCGAACGGATCCGGTTCGTCTCCGTCACCCGCCCCGAGAACGAGAAGTGGGTCGGCTCCACCCTGGCCGACCTCGTCGCCGCCCGCGGCGAGCACCCGTCCGACGTACTCGCCGACTGGCTCCTGGACAACGATCTGAGGCCGGGCATCGTCGGCATCGGGGTGTCGAACGCCGACGCGGCCGGCGTCGCGCAGACCCTCGCGCACCCCGCGTCCATCATCGCCAACAGCGACGCGGGAGCACACCTCGCCATGATGTGCGCGATCGGCGACACGACCCTGACCCTGGCCCGCCACGTCCGGGATCGCGGCGATCTCTCGCTCGAACGGGCCGTGCACGAGATGACCGGACGGCTCGCCGGCCTGTTCGGTTTCACCGACCGCGGCGTTCTGCGCGAGGGCGCGGCCGGCGACATCGTCGTGTTCGCACTTGACGAGCTCGAGTGGGGGCGGGACGTGTTCGCCTCGGACCTGCCGACAGGTGCCGCGAGGCTGCGCCGTCCCGCCGGGGGCTACCGGGCCACCGCGGTCGCGGGGACGGTCGTGCAGGAGGCCGGCGAGCTCACCGGTGCCCGCCCGGGACGCTTCCTGCGCGCGGCCCACTGACCACAGGCTGGTCAATCCGAACCGATCGACCAAGACAAATGCCTTAAATCAGCGTCATCGATCGGCGCAGCGCCGTCAGCCTGACTGACGGCGCACCGGACACGACATTTTCGGGTCCGCGGGCAGGCCGCCTTGGAGGTAGCCGATGAGCACGGCACGACAACAGATCCTGGATCCAGTGGACGCCCATGAGCCGTTCGACCTGTCCGCGGACGATGTACGCCCGCCGCATCGCTTCGTGCGCCGGGTGAACAACGAAGACTGATCGATATTAACTGACATTAACTTATATTGACCGACCTGACCGGCAGATCACTACCGAGAACGGACTACCTGTGGACATGGACCGGACACGTACCTGGCTGATCACTGGTGTTTCCGGCGGGCTGGGCCGGGCCCTCGCCGAGGCCGCACTCGCCCACGGGGACACCGTGATCGGAACCCTTCGCCGGGCCGACCAGTTCGCGGACTTCGAGGCCCTTGCCCCGGGTCGAAGCATCGCGGCACAACTCGACGTGACCGAGCCCGCCGACCAGGTCGGGATCGCGATCAGGTCGGCTGCCACCCACACCGGCCGCCTCGACGTCGTCGTGAACAACGCCGGCTACGGCCTGGTCGGCGCCGTCGAGGAGGTCAGCGAGGACGAGGCCCGATCGGCCATGGAGACCAACTTCTTCGGTCCGCTGAAGGTCATCAAGGCGGCCCTGCCGTTCCTACGCGCTCAGGGCGGTGGTCACATCGTGAACATCTCCTCGGCTGCGGGCATCCTGGGCAGTCCGGGCCTGGGTCTGTACAACGCGGCGAAGTTCGCACTCGAAGGTCTTTCCGAAGCCCTTGCGGGAGAGCTCCGACCGCTCGGGATCCACGTAACCATCGTCGGTCCAGGAGCCTTCCGCACAGACTGGGCCGGTGGCGGTCTGCGGCACGCGACCGCACTCGTCGAGGACTATCGCGAGATCACCGCCCAGACGCGCAAACGGTTGGATGCCATGGACGGCGCCCAACCCGGAGATCCCGCGAAAGCGGCCGAGGCCATTCTTGCCGTCCTCGACACCGATCGGCCGCCGACCCGCCTCGCCCTCGGCAGCGACGCCATCCAGGCAGTCGAGCGCAAGATGGCCACGGTCCGCGCCGATCTGGAAACCTGGCGCGAGACATCCCTGTCAACAGCCTTTGCGCCCTGAGGATCACCCACCGGTTGGCCGGGAACCTGCTCACAGGGCAGCCTCCCGTTCCCTGAATCGGCGCCGGCTCCGAGTCGTGATCCGACGGGTACGGGCGGGCCGGGCGGGCCGGGATCTCAGGCCTTGTTCTGGCTGCCCTGGTCGACCGGCACGATGATCCCGGTAACGTAACGTGCCGCGTCCGACGCAAGCCACCCAAGGGCGTTCGACACGTCGACCGGATCGACCCACGGCCGGCCCATCGGGGCATGATGCTGGTGAACACGGGCTTGGCGTCCTCCAGCGTCGGCGCTTCGAGATCGGGGCGCAAGAGCTTCCACGTCCCTGCGTTCGCGGTGACCATCGGCGTCTGCACGGTGCCTGGGCAGATCACGTTGACGCGGATGCCTCGCGAAGCCAGTTCGTTGGCCGCGGTCAGCGCTACACCGATCGCACCGTGTTTGGAGGCGTTGTAGTCGCAGAGACCCGGCGGGTTCCGCGGAGCAGCGCCCGAACTCGTCACGACGATGGAGCCGCCGTTACCGGCCGCGAGCATAACGGGAACGCTGACGGCCAGGGTGTTGAAGACGCCCGTGAGATTGACACCGATGACGTCGTCCCATTCCCGGGAACTCAAGCTCCCACAGCGGGTCGCCCGCGGGTGAGATACCCGCGTTGGCTGCGACGATGTCGAGCCGACCACCGAGGTCCCGGACGCAGTCCTCCACCGCGGTCTGCAGAGCCGACCGGTCACGAACGTCGACCTGGCGTGCGACGATTCGGGGGTTTGTCGCAGGCGAGTAGGAACGCGACGTTCTCAGGCGCCGCCGGTTTCGGCCGGGACGGTCAACGGGAACCGGAACAGCCGTTCGGCGTTGCCATGGGTGATTGCCTCGACCTCGTCGCGCGAAACACCGGAGAAAAGCTCCTTGCACGCGGCCTGGGTATGCGGCCACGGCGTGTCGGCATGGGGGTAATCCGACTCGAACAGGATCCGATCGCTGCCGAAGACGTCCCGGGTGGTCAGGCCCCATGGTTCTTCGATCATGCAGAACCACATGTTCCGTTTCGCGATCTCCGACGGCTTCGTGGCGTCGAGATGTGACCAGAAGCCGTGGCGCTCCCACTGACGGTCCGCCCGTTCCAGCGCGGCCGGCAGCCATCCGATGCCGCCCTCGCTCCATACCAGCCTGATGTCGGGGAACCTGCGGGGCATGGGCGAACACATGACATTGACCGCGCAGCGAGCGGCCTGGGTGAAGGCCGCGGCGATCTCGACGATGGGCGTCGTTCCCGGATCCAGCGTGGACGATCCGGCGGACCCGATGTGCATACAGATCGGCGTCCCGGACTCCTCGCACAACCTCAACAGCGGATCCCAGGTCTCGCTGTGCCACGAACCGAGACCAAGCGGGGCCGGGTCCTCCACAAAACACAGCGCCTTGGACCCCTTTGCCAGGGTCCGCTCCATCTCCCGCACGGCCAGCTCGACATCCCACAACGGGACGATGGTCATCGGCACGAACATCTCGGGAGCGGCGGCACACCACTCGTCCAGGACGAAGTCGTTCCACGCCTCGACACAGACCTTCGCCAGGTCCTTGTCCGTGAAGGTGACGAACTTACGCCCACCGAAACCCGGTAACGTCGGGAAGTTCACGCTTGCGAAGATCCCGTCAGCACGCATGTCCCGCGTTCTGGCCACCGGGTCGTAACAGCCGGGAATCATGTCCGCGAAACGCAGCGGTTCCAGACCCCACTGCTCCCGGGGCTTCCCCGCGACAGCATTGAGGCCCATCGTGGCCTGCCGCTCGCCCTCGTAGACCCAGAACTCCCTACCGTCGGCCTCGACGACATGCGGGGCCACATCGCGGTATCTGGCCGGCACCCGATCGGACCAGACATGTGCCGGCTCAACGATATGATCGTCAACGCTGAACAGCGTGTACACAGACCCTCCCCTGTGACCCCCATCACTACTAAAACATCTGATTTAATACCCCGTTAACGGAGCCATGTCCATCCCCAGGGCAGCCGCAACCCACCGGGGACGACAGTGGCGTCACGACAACAAACGCGGCTCACGGCCGTACGCGGTAAGCGTGAGATCAAGGACGAACGAGAGCCGGCTCGCCAGTAGCGGGCCGGGTAGCCGAGTAGCCTGGCGAAGCGGCATCCGAGAGATCGGAACTTGACGTGTGCACGCAATTACGGCAGCTCTCCACCGCCGACCTCTCGCGCGGCGGAGAGCTGCCGTGAGCGCGCTCCGGACCTGGTCGATATGCCCGGTGACGTCAGGTCAGTACCACCCGTGGGTCGTCACTGCCGCAGGCGCACCGGCCGGTCCGTACCGTTGCGCTCACGCCGAGGGGAACGTCGGACAGACCGTCCGGACGGCCGTCCGCGAAGGACAGCCGAAGTTGCCCGTCCACGGCCCGTAGCGACCAGAGTTCCGCGTCGACATGTCCACCCTGACGCTGCGGGCACTCGACCGCCACGGCCGGCCCGAACGACGCGAACAGCACCGGGTCCAGGTCCGCGCCACGCAGGATCGGGAAGGCATCCGGTCGGGCGAACAGGTGACGTACCGAGGCGAGAGCGTCGAGACTTGCGGTGGCCTGTAGCCCTTCGGCGGTTTCCCGGCCGAGCCCGAACACGGCGGCCAGCGGCAGACGCCGGGCGAAGGTCCCCACCCGGCGGGCGTCCCAGGTGTAGGACTCGGCCGGCGAGTAGATCACCCCGAGATCGCGCAGTGCCTGTAAGAACCCGCCGGCCCAGGACCCATCGCAGGCCACAGACGTGATCAGGACGGCGTCCCCGGGCGCGAACCCCCAGGCGGTGAGCGCACCGCGGTGCCACGCCCCGGCACGCGCAAGATCATCCCAGGTGATCGAGAAGTCGTGGTGCCGACCGTCCACGGTGAAACGGCCGATACCGGCCAGCTCGGCGCGTGGCAGCGACTGCGCCCTCGCCAGGATCGACGCGCGGCTCATGCCTTCACCAGCCGGGGGAACTTCGCGACGCTGGAGGACCTGCGCAGGATCTCGTCCGCGGGCACCAGTTCCACCTCCGGGGTAACCCCCACCTTGGCTGTCACCACATCCGTCACCCGTACCAGCAGATCAGCGAGGTCACCGGTGAGCTCCGGCGTATAGCCGACACGCAGTCGCAGCAGCTCGACGACCCGCGTCGGTCGGATGATCTGGAAGATCCCGTCCGCTGTCTCCGGCAGGTTCTCCAGGGCGTCCCAGACATCCTGGACGCCGACCAGCGTGTCACCCACGGCGGTCTCGTCGCCCTTGCGACCGACGGGCCACTGCCGCGCGTGGGTGCGTCCGCACCCGCAGGTTGCGCGGGTCAGCCGCACCAGGTCGCCCGACCGGAAGCGGATGAACGGCGCGACAACGTTGTCGAGATCCGTCGCGACCAGCTCCCCGACCGTGCCGTCGGCCACCGCGGCGGCGCCGGACGGGTCGAGATGCTCGGCGAGCACCATGTCCTCCCACAGGTGATACCCGTCGCGCTCGGAGCACTCCCACGCCGTGCCGGTGTCCCCGGCGCTCGTGTACAGGTAGAGGTTCACGCCCCACTCGTCGCGGACCTTGGCGGTGAGCGCACGACCAAGGGGCATCCCGGCGAAGCTGGCCGCCTTCAGCGGTGCCAGCGCGGCCCGCACGTCCCTGGAGTCCGCAAGCCGCTCGAGCTCGACGACCATCGGATACAGCAACTGGACATATGCCGGCTGGTACTGCTCGATGGCGTCCAGCACGTGGCCCCACTGGCCGATCCAGGTGTCGATGTAGATCGGCACGATACCGAGCAGCTGGAACAGCGTGTCCCAGAAACCGCGGAACGTACCGGGAGGCACCATGACCCTGTCCCCCGGCCGGAGCCCGAGCTCCCACAGGTCGCGTGCCGTGCCCGTCACGAGGGGATGGGCGCCGTCCCACTTCTCCGGGAAGAACTCGGGCTCGGATGTCGTCCCGGACGTCGACGTGACCGAGGTGAGTTCCTTGCGGTCGACGCAGAGCAGTCCGGCGAACGGGTCACCCGTGCGCTCGCGGAAATCCTGGACGTCCTGCTTGTCGATGAACGGGATGCGCGCACGGAAGTCGTCCAGCGAGCGGATCTGACGCGGGTGGACACCAGCCGCGTCCCAGTGCTCACGGTAGAAGGAGGAGCGCTCATAGGCGTACTCCACGAGTTCGACGACCCGCTGCTCCTGTAAGCGTTCGATCTCCGCCCGCGGCATCGTCTCCGCCGCGGGCTGGTAGTAGCGATCCTCGGGCACCGCCGTACCTCCCCCTCCGCCAACCAGAGGCGAAGATAGCATAAAACACGCAATAAGAAAGACGATTCATCGGCTCGGTCGCAGCCCTCGGCCCGGTCGCAGCCCGCGACCCGGCCCGCCGGACCCGGGCCGCGCCGGGACCATGGACCGAAACAGCGATATCAGCTCTATGATTAGACCATATCTGCCATTTCGGCCGCGAGGATGGAGAGCAGTATCGTGAACGAGACGAGCAGCGACAGGAGCCGGGCCCACCCGGTGTGCCCGCACGGGGTGGACGTCTGATGTCGCCGGCATCGGTCGGCACCTGGCCGACACTCGCGGAACTCCTCGCCGAACACGCCCGCGCCCGCCCCGGCCGCACCGCAACGGTGTGCGGCGACACCCGCGTGACCTACGCCGAGCTGGACGAACGGGTCACCCGGCTCGCCGGAGCGCTGCGGGCCGCGGGTGTCACCAGCGGCTCTCGGGTGCTGTGGCTCGGGCAGACCTGCCATCGGGTACTCGAACTGCTCCTGGCGGGTTCACGACTCGGCGCCATGGTCTGCCCGGCGAACTGGCGGTATTCCGCCGAGGAGATGGCCTTCGTCGTCGACGACCTGCGGCCCACCGTCGTCGTCTGGCAGGACGCCGAAATCGGGCCGACCGTCCGTGAAGCGGAGAAGCGCGCGACGCACCCCGCGCTCTGGCTGCGCCACGACACCGACGGACCCGACACCGACAGACCCGACACCTACGAGAGTTTCCTGGCCACAGGCGCGGTGGACGCACCGTCCGCGGATCCTGATCCCCACGCGCCCGTGCTCGTCATCTACACGGCCGCGCACGGCGGCCGGCCCGCCGGGTCGATGCTCACCTCGGCGAACCTGGTCGCGCAGGGCAGCGTCATCGGTGCCCTCTTCCACGCGGACGGCGACCAGATCTTCCTCAATTCCGGTCCGCTGTTCCACATCGGCACCTTCCAGCACACCGCGACAACGTTCATGTGGGGCGGCACCAACATCTTCGTCCGCCGCAGCGACCCCGAGGAACTGTGCCGACTCATCGCGGACGAGCGGTGTACCTCGGCGTTCCTGATGCCGCCGCAGGTCGCACAGCTCATCGAGACCAACCGCGACCAGCGTTTCGACCTGCGCTCGCTGCGCAGCCCGCTGACGGTCATCCCCGGCTGGAAGGACATGGTGACCCCCGATGTCAGCCCCTGGGGCCGACACATGGGCGGGTTCGGCCAGACCGAGGTCACCGGATTCTGCCTCTACGCCGCCCTCGGACACGAGGAGTGGAGCCCGACCGTCGGACGCCCGGTCCCCTTCGCCCGGGTCACGATCGTCGGGCCGGACGGCACCGAGGTGCCCGACGGCGAGGTCGGTGAGATCGTCGTACGCGGCGCGCTCGTCCACGCGGGCTACTGGGACAGGCCGGCGGACAACGCCCATCGGACCCGAACCGGCGGCTGGCACACCACCGACCTGGGGCGGCGGCTGCCCGACGGGCGAATCTCCTTCGTCGGCACCGCGACACGAATGATCAAGTCGGCGGCGGAGAACATCTACCCGGCCGAGGTCGAAGCCTGCCTCGAGCGCCACCCCGCCGTCCGGGATGCGGCGGTCATCGGCGTCCCCGACGATCGATGGGTGCAGTCGGTGAAGGCGGTCGTCGTCCTGCGGGACGGCACGACCGCGACCGACACCGAACTGATCGAACACTGCCGGACTCAGATCGCGTCGTTCAAGAAGCCACGGACCGTGATCTTCGTTGACGCGCTGCCGCGTGTCAACGGGGCGAAGGACTACGACTCGATCGACGAAACCCACGGCGGCGGCAACTATCCGGGCGGGACGACGTCCCACGGGCACTGACCGCGCACCGACGGGCCGGTCGAAGCAGGAACAAATCTCGGGTGCCCCGGACCGATCCCGCGTCCGGGGCACCCGAGATACCGGGTCGGAGCACAGAGCACAGCGTCGACGGGAGCCGATATCCCGACGTCGCCGGGCCGGTCACGACCACACGCCACGGGCCATGACCCGGACGAGGCAAAGATCGACGTCGAGGACCACCAAGTCCGCGTCCAAGCCGACGGCGATCGCTCCGCACCTCCCGGACAGGCCGAGCACGCGGGCCGGGTTTGTCGCCGCCGCGACCGCGGCCACCTCGATCGGTAGGCCGGCGTCGACGACAGCGCGGCGCAACGCCTCGTCCATCGTGAGGGTGCTGCCCGCAAGCACACCCGAACCTGCCAGCCGTGCCTGGCCGTCGTGCACCCGCACAGCCCGGCCGCCGAGGACGTAGGCGCCGTCACCGGCGCCGGCGGCATCGATCGCATCGGTGACCAGGACGAGCCGGCGGGGATCGCGCGCGACCATTCGAATGATCGACGGGTGTACATGCACGCCGTCATTGATCAGTTCGCAGGCGACTGCGGCGTCGAGCGCGGCTCCGACCGGACCCGGCTCTCGATGGTGCAGTGGCCGCATGCAGTTGAACAGGTGCGTGGTCAGGGTCGCGCCAGCCGCAAAGGCCGCGGCGGTCTGGTCGTAGGTGGCATCGGTATGCCCGATCGCCACCACGACGCCGGCATCCACGGCATCGGCGATGACGTCGAGGGCGCCAGGCAGTTCGGGGGCGACGGTGATGCAGCGGATCGTGCCCCGTGCCGCGCGCACCAGCCCGGCGAACGCCGCCCGGTCAGGGTCAAGCAGATGTTGCGGTGGCTGGGCGCCGCACCGGGCATGGGAGAGAAAGGGCCCCTCCAGGTGGGCGCCGACCACGTGACCGTCGGGACGCGGGGCGTGCTCGACCAGGTCCGCGACCCACGAAAGCTGCTCGGCGAGCATGTCGAGGGGCGCGGTCACCAGCGACACGAGCGTGCGGGTGGTGCCGTGCGCGCGGTGGAACGCGACCGCCGCGGCCATGTCACCGGGTGATGCCGTGACATCGTGACCGCCTCCGCCGTGCACATGCAGGTCGACGAAACCCGGCAACAGCCACGTACCGTCGAGATCCGTGACAGCCTTCTCCGCCCGTCCGTTCCGTCCGGCCGGCATGCCGACGCCGACCGCGGCGATGCGGCCCTCGTGGACCTCCACCCAACCGGGGTCCAGGACACCGCCGGGGGTCACTACCCGGCATCCGGCCAGCACAGTCATCGAGCGCTCCGCGTCTCAAGGAACGACGAGACTACCCAGGCCCTCATCGCCTCCCACGGCCAGCTAGTTGTGTGCTAGTTGTGTGCTAGCTGTGTGCTAGCCCCGGCGCAGCCCAGGGCTGACCGTGGCCAGCAGCCGCAGGAACGTCCCCTCGTCCACCACGGTCGTGCCGTACTGGCGCGCGGCACGCGTCTTGGTGGTTGCGCTCCCGATTTCGTTGGCGACCAGGAGGCTGGTCCGGCGGCTGACCGCGCCGGTGACGGCCAGCCCGGCGGCGGTCGACTTCTCGACAAGCTCCTCGCGTGGCGTCACCGTGTCGCCGGTGAAAGTCACCCGCATGCCCTGGACAAGCGGTCCACCGGCGGTGAGCGGACCCGGATTGACGTAGGGGCAACGCGGCTTCGTCGTGGCAGGCCCGCCCGCCACGGGCAAAAGGGGCGCTTCGGTCAATTGGGGCGCTTCGTCCGGTGGGGGCGCGCAGTGGGTGAGCGGCAGGTCCAGGTGTTGGGCAGCGGCGAGTTCCAGGACCCGGGGCAGCACAGCGGCGAGCACCTCGGCATCGTCGACGGCGTCGTGCGCCTTACGTTGCACGACGCCCCAATGGTCCGCGAGCGTCGCCAGTTTGAGGTTCGGGAGATCAAGGCCAAGCCGGCGGGACAGGACCCGGGTGCACAACCGCCACTCGACCGGGAGCCGCACGCCCGTGCGCATTGCCTCCGCGGCGAGCATCTGCCAGTCGAAGACGGCGTGGTGCGCGACAAAAACCCGGCCGTCGAGCAGCCTCGACAGCGAGTCGAATACCAGGTCAAAGGTAGGACTGCCGGCCAACCTGTCCCGGGTCAGCCCGTGGATGTGGACCGGGCCGGGGTCACAGCCCGGGTTGAGCAGGGTGGACCAACGCCGCTCCACCGTCCCGTTCGCCGCGACGTGCACCACGGCCAGGGACAGCACCCGGTCCCGGCGGGGTGCCAGTCCGGACGTCTCGACGTCCACGACCGCGTACGGGTGCGGAAACGCTGTCGCGAAGCTCGGCGACTCGAACACAGTGGCAGTCACAGACCGGATCATGCCGTATTCGCCCGGAAGAACCGCATCCACCTCCACTGATCAGTTTCCGTAGCAACATCCCGATGCGACGCCAACGACTTCGATAAGATGATCTCGGAAGCGTCGACAGACCGGACGGCGGACGACCAGACCGTCGCTGCTGGTCACACCTGAACCACCCACCGGTACCGACGATCCCCGGCATGCGCGAGGCACCACCCCACCGCGGGTGTCGAGCAACCACACCTATGATCTTGCCCTGAAGACGTGGAAGATGATCCGCTCCCTGCGCTCGGACACCGTCGCGTTCACCATGCCTACCAGACCCATCAAAACCTAAAACCAAGATCGTAGCAAAACTTTCGCTGCAATCCCTCGTAGGGGCGATGAGGACTCGCGCGTTGCGTTCTTTGGGTCACCCGGTCTCATGTTGCAATCCCTCGTAGGGGCGATGAGGACTGCTGATCGTCCGCGGACCGCGTCCAGAGCGGTTCAGTTGCAATCCCTCGTAGGGGCGATGAGGACATGCGTTGCTTGCGTCAGCATCTCCACGGGAATCATGTTGCAATCCCTCGTAGGGGCGATGAGGACTATCCGTGGGCGGGCGCATCCCGTGGGCCAGGCCCCTGTTGCAATCCCTCGTAGGGGCGATGAGGACCCCTTCTTCCTCGTCAAAGGAGAAGTGAAATTAATGTTGCAATCCCTCGTAGGGGCGATGAGGACTACGGCTGGTCTTTCAGAAGATCCTGATTTTGTAGTTGCAATCCCTCGTAGGGGCGATGAGGACTTGGAAAAATTTCATCACATATGAGGTCTGATATGGTTGCAATCCCTCGTAGGGGCGATGAGGACTCGCCGAGCACGGCTGGCACCAGCACGACCTGGTCTCGTTGCAATCCCTCGTAGGGGCGATGAGGACGACACGCTAGATGCTGCACGACGCCGTGCACGCCAGGTTGCAATCCCTCGTAGGGGCGATGAGGACCTTCGGATGATCACACAGGAGACGGGTCGGTTGCCGTTGCAATCCCTCGTAGGGGCGATGAGGACGAGGAGGTCCGGGACCTTCATCGGTGGTATATCGAGTTGCAATCCCTCGTAGGGGCGATGAGGACTCGAGAATAAGGAGGGAAGCCATCGCACAGATGGTACAGTTGCAATCCCTCGTAGGGGCGATGAGGACACATCTCGGCAGCCTTCCTGAGCGCGATCAGTTCCCGGGTTGCAATCCCTCGTAGGGGCGATGAGGACGCCCAGATAGGCGCGGCACAGGCCGCCGGGATCGTCGCGTTGCAATCCCTCGTAGGGGCGATGAGGACCATGGCCACGCAGAAAGGCGGGACCAAAGCGACGCGGTTGCAATCCCTCGTAGGGGCGATGAGGACGGTGGCGTGATGGCCCGCCGGGTGTTTTGGGATCGTTGCAATCCCTCGTAGGGGCGATGAGGACACCGTCGTGGGCACGTTCCTCCGCAGCGTCGTCCTGTCGTTGCAATCCCTCGTAGGGGCGATGAGGACTGGAACACATGTAAACAAGATTGGGGAGGCGGTTGTTGCAATCCCTCGTAGGGGCGATGAGGACGACGCGGGATGAATAACAACAGTGGTCACCAACGCCAGTTGCAATCCCTCGTAGGGGCGATGAGGACTATTCAGTACAAGAGCGTTGGTATCATCAACTCGAGTTGCAATCCCTCGTAGGGGCGATGAGGACTGCTCAAAGTAGCATTGCAAAACCTACCCGAAGTCGTTGCAATCCCTCGTAGGGGCGATGAGGACACTCGAAGTCGAAGCGGAAATGTTCCGCCGGATAGAGTTGCAATCCCTCGTAGGGGCGATGAGGACCTGCTCGATATGAAGCCGGACACGCTGGACGCGGCGGTTGCAATCCCTCGTAGGGGCGATGAGGACGCGCGAAGAAGGCCTCGTCGATCCGCTACTACACGTTGCAATCCCTCGTAGGGGCGATGAGGACTAAAGAAATACCCGTCCGGACATGACGGTGCCCCGTTGCAATCCCTCGTAGGGGCGATGAGGACAGTAGACGTCCGGGGCATCTCTCCCGTCCTCAACCTGTTGCAATCCCTCGTAGGGGCGATGAGGACCACGTCCGCTGCGCGGCCTGCGCAGTGGGAACGGAAAGTTGCAATCCCTCGTAGGGGCGATGAGGACGCCCAGGCGGCGCTCGACCAGGCGCCCGACCCAGGTCGTTGCAATCCCTCGTAGGGGCGATGAGGACCGCTGAACGCCATAGATGTAGGTGCCCAGGTCCTCGTTGCAATCCCTCGTAGGGGCGATGAGGACACGTCCACGTGAGTCCCGTAGAAATGCTCGCAACCGCTGGTTGCAATCCCTCGTAGGGGCGATGAGGACTGCACGATGAATTCGATAAAAGCATCGAATTCATGTTGTTGCAATCCCTCGTAGGGGCGATGAGGACGCGGACGCCGCGTATTACGTGACGGACTCCCCGGACGGTTGCAATCCCTCGTAGGGGCGATGAGGACATCGTCGTCTTCGTCCAGTCGCTCGTGGAGCTCTTGTTGCAATCCCTCGTAGGGGCGATGAGGACTACTCGTCCCCGATCACGAACGGGTCCACGAGGAAGTTGCAATCCCTCGTAGGGGCGATGAGGACGACACATCATGTCCCGGATGTCCCGGTGATGACCCCGGTTGCAATCCCTCGTAGGGGCGATGAGGACATCACGCAGGAGACGGGCCGGTTGCCCGACGCTCCCGGTTGCAATCCCTCGTAGGGGCGATGAGGACGCCGCTCGGGGTTCGGGTGCTCCTTGCCGTCGTCGCGTTGCAATCCCTCGTAGGGGCGATGAGGACCTCAGGGATGGCCGCGGATCAGGACTGCTTAACGCTGTTGCAATCCCTCGTAGGGGCGATGAGGACTCGTCATTTTCGGTTTCGTCTGGCGGTCCGTGAGCGGTTGCAATCCCTCGTAGGGGCGATGAGGACTAATGCGCAGACGCAAGCCCCGCCTGCCAACGGCAGTTGCAATCCCTCGTAGGGGCGATGAGGACTGGAGGCCCGGATCGGAACCGGCCGCGGCACAGGCATGTTGCAATCCCTCGTAGGGGCGATGAGGACCGCAATTCCAACATCAGGATGCGGCATGATTCCACCCACGTTGCAATCCCTCGTAGGGGCGATGAGGACCCTGTCGGACGTTGTGGACACCATCGGAGTCTCGGGTTGCAATCCCTCGTAGGGGCGATGAGGACCGTGGCCAACCAGGCGCGCGCACTGGACAAGGTTGTTGCAATCCCTCGTAGGGGCGATGAGGACCGTACGGCACGGCCGCGCCAGCAAGGCGAGATACATGTTGCAATCCCTCGTAGGGGCGATGAGGACCTGGCTCCGATCCATGGCAGTCCTGACCGGATTCCGGTTGCAATCCCTCGTAGGGGCGATGAGGACCGCCCGCCACGACTACCCCGGCCCCGACCTGGCGATGTTGCAATCCCTCGTAGGGGCGATGAGGACACGTGCACCACCACCGGCCAACTCAACCCACCCCGGTTGCAATCCCTCGTAGGGGCGATGAGGACGCCTGTGGGCGCCCGTCGCACTCGCCGTCGCGCTGTTGCAATCCCTCGTAGGGGCGATGAGGACCCGTCAGCAGTGCGGAGGGAAGACCGGGCCGAAGAGCCGTTGCAATCCCTCGTAGGGGCGATGAGGACTGCCGGCCTGGGTCGTCGGCCAGCTTGCGTCCGTCTAGTTGCAATCCCTCGTAGGGGCGATGAGGACGGTGGGCGCGCATCCGGGCAACGGCGGCGATCGCGGTTGCAATCCCTCGTAGGGGCGATGAGGACCTGCGGGCGGGCGCGTAGCCGCTCCCGTGTCGCAGGGTTGCAATCCCTCGTAGGGGCGATGAGGACGCGGGCGGCGGCTATGTTGCCCACCACGTCGTCGTGTTGCAATCCCTGTAGGGGCGATGAGGACATCCTACGAATCGGAACTGCTCCTCCAACGCGGCCTAGTTGCAATCCCTCGTAGGGGCGATGAGGACCGCGCGGTGCCGGTGCCAATGGGACTGCGATCTTCCGTTGCAATCCCTCGTAGGGGCGATGAGGACGATCCGTTCCGAGGAACGTCCCGGAGCCGGGATCTTGTTGCAATCCCTCGTAGGGGCGATGAGGACCATAGCGTGAACGAAGAACTACCGCAACTAGCCGCAGTTGCAATCCCTCGTAGGGGCGATGAGGACCACGGTCACCGCGGACGTAGCCCGCAAAGGGCGGAGTTGCAATCCCTCGTAGGGGCGATGAGGACCACGGCCACGTAACCCGCGTCCGGGCATTCGCGCCGTTGCAATCCCTCGTAGGGGCGATGAGGACGTCTCGCCGCGCAGAACCTCGCCGGTCTGCGCACCGTGTTGCAATCCCTCGTAGGGGCGATGAGGACACGTCATCCCGGCCCGCACCGGGACATGCCTGGACTGGTTGCAATCCCTCGTAGGGGCGATGAGGACGGCCACGCCGACGCCGTCCGTGCCGCCGCAGACCACCACGTTGCAATCCCTCGTAGGGGCGATGAGGACCCGCTACGGGTTCCACGGTGATACCCCCGGCGGGGATGTGTTGCAATCCCTCGTAGGGGCGATGAGGACCGCCATCGCGGGGATCACCCCGTGGACTCTCGCATAGTTGCAATCCCTCGTAGGGGCGATGAGGACCGGAAATCGTCGTCCAACACAAACCGTTCTACAAGTTGCAATCCCTCGTAGGGGCGATGAGGACGCCGGGTGGACGGGTAGGTCTTCGCGGTGCAGGTAGGGTTGCAATCCCTCGTAGGGGCGATGAGGACCGCGCATCCCGCTGGATGCACTCTTCTGGCGGACCGTTGCAATCCCTCGTAGGGGCGATGAGGACTCACCCTCCTCGGGACCCTGTGGTCCGCGAAAGCCCGGTTGCAATCCCTCGTAGGGGCGATGAGGACCGCGAGGACGTCACTCGTGCGGGTTATCCGGTAGATGTTGCAATCCCTCGTAGGGGCGATGAGGACCGCTGCACCTGACCAGCCCCGGCGCCGTCTCGGCAGGTTGCAATCCCTCGTAGGGGCGATGAGGACCCGAACATCAACGCCCAGGTCGGACGGCGTGTCGAAGTGACGGTGGGGGGTCTGATTGCAGCGAACCTCCGGTCGTACATCACCACGCTGGGGTCCACTGCAGCTTACATGATCAAAGTATGTCGGTCGGGGCGGCCCATCCGGCGCCCAGGCTCTTGCGGACGACGTCGGCGCCAGGCGGGAGCGTGTAGACGAGCACGTGGTCGTACGAATGGTCGATCACGGCGTCGATGCGCCGCTGGAAACGTAGGAGCTGCGCCGGGCTGAGGTTGCCTTCGAACACGCTCCGTTGCACATGATGAAGGTACTGACGGCAGGCCTTGAGGACCTTGCTGTTGCGCTCCGCGGCGGTGTCGTAGACAACGATCACATACATGACTCACCACCAGATCCGGAACGGCTGGTAGCGCTCGCTCTCAAGACACGTGCGGGTGATTTTCAGTGCCTCCAGGTAGAGCAGTTCGTCGTAGGCCACCGGACGTCCGAGCGTCCGGTGCTGCACCGTCGTCGCCAGCTCGTCCCGGACGGTCTGGATGACGAAGCGCCGCCCGGATTCGGTGAGCATGGTGTTCCCGACGTCCGCGTCGAAATGCGCGGGCTTCAACTGGCCTCGGCCGGCGAGACGCAACAGCAGGCGCTCGGCGAACAGCGGTTTGAACACCTCGGCGAGGTCGAGGGCGAGGGAGTGGCGCTGGCGTTCCATGGAGCTGTGCAGGAACGCGATCCCGCTGTGGAGCGGGGTGAGGCGGATGGCGGTGAGGACCCGGGAGTAGACGATGCCGTTGACGTAGCTGATGAACGCGTTCCCGGCGTTAGCGGGTGGGCGGCGGCTGCGGCCGTCGAGTTGAAGCCAGTCCGGCAGCTTGGTGTCGATGACACCCCACGCGGTCCGGCGGAAGTTGCCTTCGGCGGCCATCAACTGAGCGGTGGACTCGGCCGCGGCGGCTCCGGCTTCCAGCGTCTCGAGCGGCTTTTTCAACACGGTCCGGTCGACGATGCGGCGGACGTTGAAGGCCGTCGCGCACACCAGCGACCGGGCGATGGCCATGGAAGTCTGGGGGGTCGTGGCCGTACGCGCCTGGGCGAGAACGGTCTGGCCGGATGTATGCGCCTCGGCGGGAAGCACCGATCCGGCGTAGTCCCCGTAGTAGCTGAGCAGATGCACAGCGATGCGATGCTGGTTGAGCAGCGTCATCACCGCGGTGTTGATGTCCACCGGGGAACAGGCCACGATATCGCGCACATCGGTGACGGGTACGTGGACCTTTGTCTCATCGTCGCGTTCGATGACGAGGGTCGAGTCCTTCCGGCGGATCCGGCAGGGGGTTGTCAGCCAGTAGGTGCGGGCTGCTTCGGGCATGGGGGTCAGTCCGTCCAGCAGTAGTCGGTGTAGCTGCATCCGGTGCAGCGCGGCCGGTCGAGCCGCTCCGGCGGGTCGGGTCGGTCGACCACTTCAAGCACGGCGTCGATGTCACCTGTCGCGCGTGCCCGCTGTTCGTCGTCGAACGGAAGACGGACGGTGCGACGGGTCGGCCGGTAGTGCAGGACAGCGCCCCGAGCCTCGACGCCGACGTCGGTGAGCCGCAGGCAGTAGTGCAGGGCTTGGGCCTCGTCCGCGACGCTGGGCTGGCGTGATGATTTGACCTCGTGCACCCACAGGTCGCCGTCGAGATGATCAAGTTTGGCCGCGCCGAGGTCGACGGGCCGGAACCGGCCGTAGGAGACCTCGTGCACCGCCTCCCCGAGACGGACCCGTTCACTGAGATGCTCCGGCCGGACCCCGCGGGCGAACAGCCAGAGCTGCCGGCGGCAGTGATGGAGGTATTTGACGTGAACGCCCCCGACGTCGGCCCGCTCCATCAGATCAGCTCACCGGGCTGGTAGCGGTTCGCGACCTGACCGCGGATGGCGGTCAGCCCCCGCTCCGGGTCGTAGTCGCCGTCGACAACCGCGACGCCGAGCCGGCGGTCCCATCTCGCGAGCTTCGAGCCGAAGTACGGCAGCGGGATGAGCAGGTCCGCGGCGAGTAGGCGGCCTTGCGCCGTGGTGGCGGTGTTCAGCAGGCCGGCGTATTCGTCCATGTCGGTTGCCAGAATCCCCTCGGTGCCCTCAAACATTTCATCGAAGGAGTCCGCGAGTGCGGACCGGTCATCGAACGGATCGCTGAAGGTCAGGAAGCTGCCGGTGAATGCGTCGCGGTAATAGGTGACGTCCTGTACCCATCGCCGGCCCCAGTCGGAATCGTAAACATCGTCCAGCCAGCCGACGAGCGACGCTTCGCTCACGACCTCGCCGTCGTGTCCGGTCAGCACCCGCCAGGCGGCTTCGGTCGGTGCCTGCTCGTAGACGCCGTCCGCGAACAGCTCGGTCGGGCTGTTCCGCCGCTTGTTGCGCCGCGGACGCATCTCGGCCTGGCAGACGATGACGTCGGCCGGTGGGCGGGCGCCGGTCCGGTTCACCCGGCCGAATCGCTGCGCCAGCGCGTCCAACGGAGCACACGATGTGAAGATCACGTCGAAGTCGACGTCCAACGAAACCTCGACCACCTGGGTGGCGACTACCAGACCCGGCTGCCGGTCCTGCGCGGGCAGGCCGGACCGGTACCGGCTGTTGACCACTTCCTCGATCGCGGCGCGGTCACACCGCTTGAACCGGGAATGCAGCAGACACGCCGCGGGCTGCCCGTCAGACAGTCGCGGTGCATGCGGCGACAACGCCTCGTACAAGGTCTGGGCGTCGGCGACGTTGTTCGCGACCACGAGGACGGACTCCCCCGCGGCCAGCCGGGAAACCATCGCCTCCTGGACGGCCGGGTCGGTGAGATGGGAGTCCACCGTCCGAAGACGGTGGCGGACCGGAGCGTCGGTGTGAGCGGCCTCCACGACGGTGACCGACGGTGCGGCGCTGTCCGAGCTGTGCAGGCTGGTCCGGACGAGATCGACCAGCGGCGTCGGGAGCGTCGCGGACAGCACCCCGACCCGGCTACCGAGCCGCCTCCACATCCCGAAGATCGCCAGGATGAAACCGAGCCGGCGCGCGTCATAGGCGTGCAGTTCGTCCAGAATAAACACCGAGTTGGCGCTGTCGAGCAGGATGCTGCTGTGCGTCGGGCCGGCGAGCGCGCCGCGCAGCAGCTGGTACGGCGTGCCGACGCGGACCGTCTCGCGGAACAGCCTTGTCGCGCCCGCGCGGGCGAGCGCCTTCGCCGCCGCCGCGGTGGCGTCGCCGGGATCGCCTGGATCGTCGTCCTCCCCGCACAACGATCGGGACAGGTAGTAGGACGCGGCCCGCGAGTGGCTGACCCCGATCAGGGTCTCGTCCCCGACATCCCTGGCCGCCAGGCGTACCGTCATCGCGTTGATCGAGGCCAGGTACGGCAGCGTGTAGAAGACCCGCGGTACCCCCCCACACGTTCCGCTGATCACCGTGACCTGCCGGGATGCCCACAGCAACCCGGCTTCGGTCTTCCCGCTGCCCGTCCACGCCCTCATGATCAGATGCCCGTCGACCTGCGCCGCTGCCGTCTGATGCCGATGGAGCATCTGCCCGGCGCTGGCCAGCCGGGCGGCAAGCCGCTCGGGGTATGTCGCGTCCAGCGGCTGGCGGGTGTGCAGGCAGCCGTGCCCGCTCGACAGGTGGTCGGCCATGGTCACCGCCCCCTGTAGCAGGACAGCAGCCAGGCCCTGGCCGGGATCGACCGGTTCGTCCCACTGGTCGAGCAGGTCGAACAGCAACCGGTGCGCAGCCGTGAGGATCACCGCTCCGTCGACCGACCCCATTGCGTCCGGTGTCCCGGTCGCCACCGTGTCGACGGTGTCGGATGTATCGGATGTGGCGGATGTGTCGGATGTATCGGATGTGGCGACGCCGTGCTCGCGGGCGTGACTGGCCAACCAGCCCGCCAGCGCCCGGGCCCGGTCTCGGTCGACGCTGCCGATCTTCCTGGCGAGCTCATCCGCCGATGGCCTGCAGTCGCGGTAGAGCCCCCGCAGGGATTCCTTTCCCCCTCCAGAGTCGTTCCGCAGCCCCCGGTGATGGGTGGCGACACCGAGCGCCACCCAGGCGAGGTCGGGCCGGGTGTCGAAGAGCATGGGCAGGAACCCCAGTGAGACGACCTCGTGGCGCTGGCCCCAGCCGCGGGAACGTCCCTGGATCATCTCCTGGAATCCGCTGGCGACCTTCCCGGCATCGTGGGTGAGAGCGGCGGCTGCGGCCGTGTCCCAGAAGGTCCGTCCGAGGTGTGCCGGCAGCCCACGCAGGCAACCGACCCGCTGCGCGATCTCGCGAGAAGCGCGCAGGGTAGCCGCCGAATGTTCGGTGAGCAGTTCTCCCCGACCGCCGCGGCCGGATCGGTTGCTCTTGGCCAGCAGCGTGTGCAATGGGTCGGTCACGCGGTCTGCGGTGTCTCGGCATGCCGCGGGTGGCTGGGAGGCAGGAGCACGACGGCCTGGCCGGCGGTTGTCGAGAGCCCCTCGGACAGCAGCGGGCCGGCCAGCATGGCCCGGTCCGCCCGAAACGGCCGGAACCGGTATCTTCCCCACCTGGTACGGGACCGGTCACCGCTGATCGCGGTCGGGAGCTGCAGCAGCGAACCGAACGTGCTCATGGCCGCCGGCACAACCGCCGCCCGCTGCCATCCGGGTACGGCTCGCAGCTGCGTCACCGCGATCTGGATCCCGACCTGATCCTGGCTGCGGCCCAGGCGCAGCGGCCACACCGGACGCCGCAGCCGCGACCGCCACAGCTCGATGTCGTCGAGGATCCACACCGTCAGCCTGACGTCGCTGAGGAACTCGCGCTCCCGGGGAATCGGGTCGGTTGCCCTGCCTCGAGCGTCCAGCGGATGGTAGGTCTCCAGATCGGTCCCGTCACCCGCGGCGGTGAACGCCATGGCGAAACGCATCGAGGGATCGACCGCGTCCCATCCGCCGGCGGTCGCGCCGAGCAGACCACCGACGGTGGACGGCGGAGGGCACGGAAGGCAGATCTGCGCCGTGGCGTAGAGCGGGTTGCGAAACGACGCCACCCGAGTTGTCACCGACACTTGCAGGGCCGTGACCGTACTGTCCCGGCCGGTTCTCGCATCAGCCGGGACAGACTGCGCGGTCATGCCTTCAGATCCTCGAACCAGGCGTCGTGCACACCGTTTTCGATCTCGTCCGCGAGCCGGCCGAACAACACGCGGGGGTGGTCGAGGCGGACCGTGCCGTCCGCGATCTCGCCGGCAAGATCGACAAGGACCGTCTCCCGCTGGCTGCCGAGGAAACCCGGTGACCAGCCGAGATGGACCGGCCCCTCCAGCTCGTCACGCCAGGCGGCGATCTCCTCCCGGAGAACGGCGGCGTTGAACGAGGTGCGGCCGTCCCGGACCGCAAGCACCCGCGTGAACGGGTTGACGCCGCCGCGGAGCGCACCGAGCAGCATCAGCGCCGGCGTGCGGTCCCCGTAGTGCAGCGCCTGCTTCGCGCCGCCGCGCACGGCGGTGAGGGTCCGCAGCAGGACCGCGGCACGGCGGCGGCGTTCGGCAAGGGGGAGCCGGAGCGCGCTGAACCCGCGGAAGGAAATCCGTTCCGCGCCGGCCGAGGCCGCTTCCTTCGCCGCGTCCGCGGTGAGCGCTATCCGCAACCCCGACCCGTCGGTCTCGAAGGTGCCGATGCGGGGCAGGTCCAGAAGAACATCACCGGCCAGTTCCGCGCTGTAGAGCTCATGTTCGTGGATGACCGGGTTCTCCCCGGCGTCGAAACCGCGGCTCATCGTCCCGAAGTCCCGGGTCACGCTCTGCTGAGGGACGACGGCGACGAGAGTTCCGGTGGCGAACACGGTGTCGCGCTGGCAGGTGCCGCCGCCCTTGACCGCGACCATGTAGCCGAACAGGTCGTCGTCGAGGTAACGGTCGGGACGGCCCTCGGTATACGCCTGCTGCTTGACACCGCTGCCCTTGCGGGTGACGACCGAACGCTCCTCAGCCGCCGGCATCGAGTCACGCACCCACCGCCGGAACGCCTGCGCGGACACATACGGATGGATGTCACGTCCCACCCTGAGTTTCTTCACGACCCCGACGTTGTCGTCGCCGCGGCCGTTGTTCGGCGCCCCGGCATCCACATCCAGGGCCACCTTCCCGACCAGAAACGTCATCAGTTGTCTCCCCCGCCTTCGTTCTCGTTACTGTCGGCGGCCATCGGCTCACCGCTGTCCCTGATTTCCCGGGCCGCCGTGGCCCCGTCGGCCGGACGCCATCCCCGGCCGTCCAGCTCCTCCAGCACGGCGATGAGCAGCAGCCGCTGGTAGTCCCAACCCTGGCCGTCGCGGTCGAACAGCAACCTGAACTGGGCGGTACCGACCATGGGTCCGGACGTGTCGGCGGGAGGCTTCAACGCCCAGGCCACCGCCTCCCGCTCCAACCAGCCCCGCAGATCAGCGGACCGGCGATGCGCGACCTGGTACTTCTTCAACGCCGAGGCGGTCGGCTCGGCGCCCACCACCGTGGCGACGTTGCGGGCAAGCCGCCGTATCGACTCGACATCCTCGTCGTTCATCCCCATCACCTCGCTCGCAAAAGAGAAACACAGCCCGATCAGGCGCCGGCACCGCTCGTCCAGCGCCGCCATCGGACGTTCACGTATGAACGCCGTGAGAACCTGCAGGATCCGCGTCGGGTCCCGGAAAGCGTCCCGGGCCAGCAGGGGTCGGCCGGGAATACCCGGCCGGGAATACGCCGCTTCCACCGCGTGGAGATCCGCAGCCCTTCCGAGACGCCGCCGCAGCCACTCGGCAAGCGGCTGCTCCATCCCGTGGACCTGCAGCGGGTTCGGGCTGGGCACGTTGTAGTTCGTGAAGACGAACAGCTCGATGTCCTCAAGCACGTCGTCCTCATAACCGCGGAGACGGTCGAGCGCCTCGACCTCCGCGGCATATCCGCCGCTCTTGCCGACCGGCTGGCCCAAGGTGATATGTCGGTGGTTGGTGCCCACCTGACGTGCGGTCACCCTCCCCAGGAACCGGTCGTCCCAGCTGTGCACGGCGGAACTCTGCCCACCGGTCAACCGGCAGCCGTAGGGCAGGGCGTGAAAACAGCACACGCACGGCCAGCACAGGGCCAGGCCGGCGTGCCCGCGGGGAGTGCTGTTACGTGTCTGCTCGCTTTCGGCCAGCGGCACGTCCACCTTGGCGAAGTAACCGACCGCGTCCCGGCCGCACAGGACGCAGCATCGGCCAGGCCAGCATTCCCGGGCGGGCATGGTCCGCCAGGCAAGGACCAGATCGATGTTCTCCTGTCTGCTGCGACGCACCCGCGACGGGTGGTTCATCTTGGAGTTCGGGAAGAAGGAACCGCTCGCCTTCAGCCAGAAAGCTCCCTCGGCCGTGGTGGACGGCAGTAAAGCCGCACGGACCGCGTCCTCGGCCATCCGGCGCACAGCGGTGGCGAACCCATCGGCGGTCATCTGGCCCGGTTCGGAGCAGCCGGCGATCGCGGTGAGAGCGAACGCGCCGACCCGTTGTAGTGGATGCGCGGTGAGCACGATCCGTGCCTGGGCCGCGGTCACATCCACGTCGACCGGCGTCGTCACGGCGCCACCCAGCCGAAACCGGCGGACGTCGCCTGCCCCAGGCCCCATGACCACAAGGCGCCCAGCGTCTCGGGCGCCCCACGCAACCGGACCTCGACCGGTGCGCCGGTCTTCTTCCCGTCTCCGACGTCGAAGCTGCGCTTCGCCCCGATCCAGGTGATCTGTTCGAGAGTCACATCCGGGTCGACACCGATCGTCTGCGCCTTACGCTGCAGACTCTGCGCGAGGTAACCGGCGAACTCCGGCTCCCCCGGCAGGACAAAGGCCTGCCGGGTCGTCCGAGCCCCGTTCGGGCCACGACCGGAACCCTTCATCACCACCGGCGTGACCGTCCGCAGAACGCCCACGCCATCGCCGAAGGCCGGCGGGTCGACGAGCTCGACGCTCTCGACGTGCAGGGCGACACCACCCCAATCGATCATCGGGGTCGTGGTGAGGACCTTCGCCCAGGCCTCCACCACCGCGTACAGCGGGCTACCGAGTTCCAGGTAGCCTCGCCCGCCCACGGCGTAACGGCCTTTCACCCGCCTGGCCTGCGGGAATGTCGGTGGACCGAAGCCGAACGGCGCCATCCGGTGGACGCCCCACCCCTGCTCATGCATATCCTCTGCTACTTTTGGTTCCACATTTCGCAGCAGTGAGTAACACAGCCCGCGTCCGGGGAGCTGGACGTTCCTCCACGCAAGCTCGCGCGCTGTTGTTCTGATGGACACCCGCAGCCGCACGATCCACCCCCACCTCGATACATCTCGTCAAGTACGGCAACCAGCACACTGCGCACAGGTCAACTCCGGAGCGCATCCTGCACCGTCTCCCGTACAGCTCTGACGGACGGGTCAGGCCACCAAACACAACAGGAAGATCATGCAGGTGATGCACATTGATCAACTCGAATTGACAAGACCCATAAACAAGATCTTCAAGAGTCTCCCAGGCCTTGAGGACGGGAACTTCGTACCTGTGGCTATCGGTATCTCGGGTTACCCGAGTCAGGTCCTCGCACCGCGCCTGCGCCACCAGCATCCGCAGGCCGGAACACCGCCACGGCGATGATCTATAGTGACGAGATGGGGACGGGGATCTGAACCATCCACCGGCGCCGAGGGAGACCGTCATGGCCAGGACCGTCCACCACACGACGCTCATCATCGGCGGTGGCAACGCCGGGATCAGCGTCGCGGCCCGGCTCCGCCGCGCCGGCATCACCGACATCGCCATCCTCGACCCCGCCAACACCCACTACTACCAGCCGCTGTGGACCCTCGTCGGTGGCGGACGCGCCCCCATCACGAGCAGCGCACGCCCACAGGCCGGCGTCATACCCGCCGGCGTCACCTGGATCCGCGACCGCGCCGAGACGGTCGACCCCGACAACCAGACCGTCACCATCGCCGACGGCTCGCAGGTCAGCTACGACCATCTCGTCGTCTGCCCGGGAATCCAACTCGACTGGACGGCGATCCCCGGCATGCGCGAGGCGATCGCCACACCGCGGGTGTCGAGCAACTACACCTACGACCTCGCGCCGAAGACCTGGGAGAGGATCCGTTCCCTGCGCTCGGGCACCGCCGTGTTCACCATGCCCGCCGGGCCCATCAAATGCGCCGGCGCACCCCAGAAGATCGCCTACCTGGCCTGCGACTACTGGCGCGGGCAGGGTGTCCTCGACGACATCCGCGTCGTGCTCGTCCTGCCCACCCCGGCCATATTCGGGGTGCAGGAGTTCGCCGACGTCCTGGACAAGGTTGTGGCCCGATACGGCATCGAGCTCCGCACCAACAGCGAACTCATCGAGGTCGACCCCGACTCCCGCCACGCCGTCGTCGTCAACCACACCACCGGGATCAGGGACGACATCGGCTATGACCTGATGCACCTCGTGCCCCCACAGAGCGCCCCAGACTGGATCAAGAAAAGTCCGCTGGCGGACCCCGCCAACCCGGCCGGGTACGTCCAGGTCGACAAGTACACGCTGCAACACACCCGCTACCCCAACGTGTTCTCCCTCGGTGACGCCGGCAACTCCCCGAACTCCAAGACCGGCGCCGCGATCCGCAAACAGGCCCCCGTCGTCGTCGCGAACCTCCTGGCCACCATGGCCGGTCAGCCCGCCGCACAGCAGTACGACGGCTACGCCTCCTGCCCGTTGACCACCGCGCGGAACAAGATGCTGCTCGCCGAATTCGACTACACCATGCGCCCGCACCCCACCTTCCCCCCGCGGCTGATCAACACCCGGAAAGAACGCCGTGACATGTGGTACCTCAAGCGCCACGGCCTACCGTTGCTGTACTGGAACCTCATCCTCAAAGGCCGCGCCTGACCAGCAGGCGACCGCGCTCAGCCCGGCCATCACGACCACCGACGGGGACATCCGCGCGGCCACGTCCTCGGCGGCCTTGGCCGTCGGGCTGTAGGAGAACGTCCGGCCGTTCGCCACCCGTTCGGCCAGGCCCTTCGCCTGCAGCCTCGTCAAGGTGGTGGTGACGCTGGTACATGCGGTCGTCGTCCTCGTCCCGCTCGCAGCACTGCTACCGGTCCTGTCCGCGCTGAGCGCTGTCACGGCTGTGGGTTCGATCGTGCAAGCTCTACCGCATCGGTGACAGCGGGGCGAAAGCCGTCTGGCACGACATGTTTCAGCCAGACACCCCGCAACGGCGAGGGCTGAACGCCGTAGCGGTCCCCGACCGATGAATAGCTGGATGACCACCTGACTCACGGTGAAACCTTCGTCAATGGTGAAAACCCGCGCCGCGGGTATCGGGGGGGATGATCGGCAAGGCCGGTCGGCCGGCGGTGAGCCGTTCGTTGATTTTCTGAAGATCGGCGAGGAACAACCCGGCGAGGTCCCGGCTGAAGCCGTTGCGGACGACGACCCGCAGCACCGCAAGATCGGTCAGATCGGCCGGGAACCGGTAGGCGGGTACCAGCCAACCGCGCATGCGCAGCAGGTCGGAGACATCGAACACGCTGGGCCCGGCAGAGTCGGCGGCCAGGCCTGCCATCCCGCCGGCCATCCGGAACGCGAACGCGGGAATGCCGCTTCCGTCGGAGACCAGGTCGAACGCGTCGAGTTCGCCGATCTGGTCGGCCAGCCAACGAGCCGTGTCCCGGGAGGCCTGCTGCACCTGCCGGAAGCCGTCCCTGCCCAGCCGGAGAAAGGTGTAGTACTGCGCGACGACCTGGGCGCCGGGACGGGAGAAGTTCAACGAGAACGTCGGCATGCTGCCGCCAAGGTAATCGACGTGGAAGACCAGATCGTCCGGCAACGCGTGGCTGTCACGCCAGAGCACCCAGCCCACGCCCGGGTAGACCAGCCCGTACTTGTGACCGGAGGCGTTGATGGACTGCACCCGGGGCAGCCGGAAGTCCCACACCAGGTCGGGGTCCAGGAACGGCGCGATGAATCCTCCGGAGGCGGCGTCGACGTGCATCGGGATGTCCGGTCCGCCTGAGGCGGTGAGGTGGTCCAGTGCGGCGGCGATGTCGCCGACCGGTTCATAGGTGCCGTCGAAGGTGGAACCGAGAATCGCCACGACACCGATCGTGTTGTCATCACAATGGCGGACGGCCTGGTCCGCGGTGAGATGGGTGCGGCCCGGGGCGAGGGGCACCAACCGCGGCTCGACGTCCCAGTACCGGCAGAACTTCTCCCAGCACACCTGGACGTTCACGCCCATCACCAGGTTGGGACGGTCCGCGGGCCGGCCGGCGGACCGTCGCCGGACACGCCACTGCCGGGTCAACGCCATCCCTGCGAGCATGCACGCCTCCGACGAACCGGTGGTCGAGCAGCCCACCGCTTGGCCCGGCGCGTTCCACAGATCCGCGAGGATGTTGACGCAGCGCAGCTCCAACTCGGCCGTCTGCGGATATTCGTCCTTGTCAACCATGTTTTTCGCGGCACATTCGGCCATCAGCCGGTCCGCCTGGGGCTCCATCCAGGTGGTGACGAACGTCGCGAGGTTCAACCGTGCATTACCGTCAAGCATCAGCTCATCGTGCACGATCTGGTAGGCCTGCTCCGTCGTCATCCCGGTCTCGGCCAGTTTGAACCGGGATACCTCTCCAGACTCGCCAGGACCGACGAACTGCGGCCGAATACCGACAGTTTCCTCGAGACGGTCCCATACGGCCTTGCCATGAAGCGGCACAGTTATTCCTCTCGACCGGTCCCGGCCGTCGGCATGCGGTATGACCCCGAGCCGACCCCGACGACAGATCCTGCTTGGTTATCGGCAGTCCTCGCCGTGAACAGGCTCGGGTACTCCGAACCATCATGGCGGACATCTCCCGGCCGACAAAGCCGAAAGGTGCCGCGCCTTCGCCTGCGGCCGGATCAATCTGCGGGGCTGACGGACTCGATGTTGGCAATCGAGAAGTCGCGCTGCCCGTTGCGCAGATCGTTGAGACGGGTGTTCAACCGTGCCAGCGGCTCAACCGTGCCCGACTCCGGCACGATGTCGTTACGGGGATCCGCCGGGTCCGCGGCCAGTCCGCGGCCAGTCCGCGGGCGGGTGCGGCCGGGAGAGCCGGGGCCGTGCCCTGCCGGAGCCCACACGACGGCGGTCAGGTCCGACTGCAAGATCACGCCGAGCAGCTCCGCCTCCCGCACGGCGGCGACGATCTTGTCCGCTTCTCCTCCAGCACCGCGTCCCTGGTAGGCGCGAGGACGCAGTCGAGCCGGCGCAGCACGGTGAACGGCAGGACGACCTTGCCGTACTCGGACTGCTTGTAGTCACCGCGGAGCAGGTCCGCCACCGACCAGATGAAAGACACCAGCTCCTGGTGCTTGCTGCTGTCCGACACGGTCCCTTCGGCAAATACCGCTGCGGGTGCGGGTACGCATGAGCCAGTCTGCCGCCCTGCCCGCGTACGCATCCAGCGGGCATCTGATCGTCGTGACACACTGGCGCACCCCGGCGCGCGGCCCGCCACCGACCGTGTTGCCGCCCACGTGGACGTGCCATGACTAGTCAGCACATGACCCTGACGTGCCATGCCCGAATTGCCCCCGAAGGAAGAACCATCTGTATATTGGTTATCAACACTCTGTGACGGGAGGCTGTGTGACAACGACACGAGCACTACAAGCCGCTCCTCTGCTGACCCCTGCCGAGGTGGCCACCATGTTCCGGGTCGACCCGAAGACGGTGACCCGCTGGGCCAAGGCCGGGAAACTGACCTCGATCCGCACCCTCGGCGGCCACCGCCGCTACCAGGAGGCGGAGGTCCGCGCGCTCCTCACGGGCATCCCAGCCGGGGATCACCCGACCTGACCCGATGTGAACATCTCGCATGCGTGAAGGCTTCGTGACCCCTCCAGCAGGGGTCACGAAGCCTTCACCTGACACACGACAATCATCATCCGGACATACCCCGGTCCGGCCCGATCCGACGCGTTGAGGACGCTACTGATGGCGCCTCAGCGTGCCGAATGTCCTCCGGACAAAGCCCACCCTCAGCCCGCGTCGCCTGCACCGGTGAACGCAGGTGGGTCGGTGCCGAGGTCGGTGGTGAACACCCACTCGGGCGCCAGGTCACCGGCCCGTCCCGGGGGACCGACCACGCGCACCGGCCGCGCGGCGCCGGGCAGGGTCACCAGATAAGCCTCCGGGCGGATCTCACGCGGCGCCCGGCGTTCACCGGTCCCCGCCGTCGTCAGCCAGTGCGCGGTCTGCGCGAGTGACAGCCGTACCGACCGGGGCGGCTCACCACGCTCCACAGCCACCCGCGCCAGCAACGCCGCCGCGGCCGCCAGATAGCCGGTAGCATGATCGAGTACCTGTGCCGGCAACACACCAGGCGTTCCCGTGCCACCGTCGCCTTCAACGCTCGCGATGCCGGTGGGGCACTGGACCACCGAGTCGAAACCGCGCCGCGCAGCCCACGGCCCAGTCACACCCCACGCCGACAGCGTCACCACCGACAGATGCGGATGCCGCTCGGCCAGCGCATCGGGACCCAGGCCGTAGCGGGCGAACGCCCCCGGCCGATAGCCCGCCACCAGCACGTCCGCGGTGGCAAGCAGCTCCTCCAACCGTTCTCTGCCCGGTGGCTGGGAGAAGTCGAGCTGCGCGCTGCGCTTGCCCGACAGCGTGTCCAGCGCCTGTGCCGGGATCTCCGGCAGCCGCGGGCTGTCCAGCCGGAGCACCTGCGCCCCCCACGCCGCCAACGTCCGGGTCGCAACCGGGCCGGCAATCACCCGGGTCAGGTCCAGGACCCGCAGGCCTTCGGCACCGCTGCCCGCACCGGCCCTGCGGCCCGACCCCGGCATCGCCACGCTGTCGAGCAGCGGCAACCCCGCGACCGCCCGGCCCTGCGGGTGCGCCCGCCACTCCCGCGGGCTGCGGACGGCATACCCGATCGCGCCCGCCGCGGCCAGAGCATCCTCAAGCTCCTCCCCACGCCAGCCCTCGACGGCCTCCGCGACAGCCTCGGGGCGATCCCCGCAGGCGAGCACTCCCAGCGCGCGACTGCGATGCCAGGCGTAGTTGGCATGCAGGCGAAGCCAACCGTCAGCCGTACGCCACAACCGCGACAGCGGGGCGAACAGGTCCGGCTCCGGTACCCCCTCCGCCCGCGCATACCGCTCGCTGCGCGCGGCCACCGCGACATGCTCCACATCAACCCGGACCAGTGCCGGGCGGCCCCCACACCGGGCGGAGTCGAGCACCGACGCGGCCAGCGTGGACGCCGAGACCGCGGCGACCATGGCCGGCAGTACCGCCAACCTCGACGGCAGCAGACCCGCCCCGTCCCCCGTCACCGTCACCAGATCCAGCAGATCCGCCTCACCGCCGAGCGCCGACCACGCCTCGCCCAGCAACACCCTGGTCGTCTCCGCCACTGACGTCATGACCGGAATCCTAGGAGAACGATCCCCATGAAACGGCGTGTCCGCTTCTGAGAAACCGACCCTTACAGCGCGATCCAGACGTTCTTCGGCCGGGTGAACTCCCGGATGCCGGCAATGCCACCGAGCCGGCCGGTACCGCTCTGCTTGACACCACCGAACGGCACCGCCTCATGGATGCCGACGAACCCGTTGACCCATACGTTGCCGGCATCCAGAGCGGCGGACACCCGGTGCACCCGGCGCAGGTCTTTGGTCTGTACGTAGGCAGCCAGCCCGAACCGGGTGTCGTTGGCGAGCCGGACGGCCTCCTCCTCATCGGTGAACCTGATGACGGCGAGGACCGGGCCGAAAATCTCCTCCTGGGCCAGCCGGCTGGAGTTGTCCACGTCGACGAAGACGGTCGGCTGAATGTAGTACCCGTGGGCGAAGTCGCCGGTGCCACGCTCGCCGCCGGTCAGCAACCGCCCCTCGCCGAGGTCCTTCGTCCGTTCGATGACCCCCATGATCCGGTTGCAGGCGGCCTCGTTGATGACCGGGCCCATCGCCGGTGGAGCCAACGCGGTCACCGGATCACCGAGCGGGATGTGCTCGACCGCTGCCCGGATGATTTCGATGACCTGGTCGTAGACCGATGCCTGAACGAGCACTCGAGTGCCGTTGATGCAGCCCTGGCCGGACAGATTGATGATCGCCGCGAGGGACTGGCTCGCCGCCTGCACCAGATCGGCGTCAGAGAAGATGATGTTCGCCGACTTGCCGCCGAGCTCGAGCCCGACCGGCTTGAGCGTGTGCAGCGCCCCCGCGAGGACCTTCTTCCCGATGGCGTCACTGCCCGTGAAGTGGACCTTGTCCACTCCGGGATGGGTGACCAGGGCCTTCCCGGCGGCCGGTCCACCCGGGACGATCTGTAGGACGCCCGGTGGCAGGCCGGCGTCCAGGGCGAGTCGACCCATGCGCAGTGCCGCGAACGGAGTGAGTTCCGGCGGTTTCACGATGACACAGTTACCCGCGGCGAGTGCCGGTGCGCACGTCATCCCGATGGCATGTATCGGCCCGTTCCACGGGATGACCACTCCGACAACGCCGTACGGTTCGTCGAGTGTGTAGTCGAACGACGGCACCGGATGGGTGTTCACGACGTCTCCGCCGATCTTGTCGACCCAGCCGGCGTTGTAGGCGAACAGTTCCGCCGCCGCGAACGGCGCATGCATGTGTACATAGGCGGGGGCGCCATTATCTGCGATAGCCAGCCGGCCCAGCTCCTCGTGGTGGTCACGGAGCAGCTGCGCCAGCCGCAGCAGAACGTCGCGCCGCACGCCCGCTGGCATCGCCCGCCAGCCGACCAACGCTTTTCGTGCGGTCTCGACGGCCAGGTCGATCTCCTTCGGACCTGCCAACGGGACCTCAACCGTCGGTTTACCGGTCGGCGCGTAGACATGTAGGTGCACCCCGCCGGACGTGGACCGGAGCACCTTCTCGCCGATGAGCAGGCCGGGCTCGGGGAGAAGGTCCAAAGGCGCTTCCTGGACGGGCATGCGGTCCTCCTGTTTTCTTGAAGATCATGGCTCGGTGTGCCGGGCGGCAGGGCCAACCATGCGGTTCAACGGCGATGCCGGCGGTCGGGGGGCGCCGCTGCCGCGAGCCGGTCCCCGGCGGAGTCCATTCATGTCCGAATGAATATGCATTCAGGTTTCCTCGCGCTGCCCGGTCACACTCCGAGTGCACCCAAAGTGTCCAGGTCATCCGCCGCGTTCACGGCACGCGACGTCCACGCAATATTGATCTCCGCGGGTTTGAAGGAATCCGGGTTGACGATCGAAGTGAGCAATGCATATGCGTTGTACTGCCGATACGCCAGCCATGCCGCGTCGAACGACGGAGGAGAACTCACGCCATGCCTCGACAACCGATCAAGATAGTACTTGAGGAGATCGACCTCGGAACGGCGCCGTTCCTCCACCGTCATGGATTTCACCATGAAGTAGCTGGCATCCCATGCCCAGCTCGACACGTACAACGCCTGGAAGTCAAGGAAACCCGGAACCCCGGTATCGAAGTAGATGTTGTCGATGTGCGCGTCGGAATGGATGAGACACAGCGGTGGCAAGCTCGACAGCTCGGCCAGGCGCCAAAACGCTCTGACAATGCGTTCCGGGTTGTTGACGGCTGCCGGGACCGGCACAACTCCGCTCCGTCGTCCGATCCACTCGGCGACGACCTCGGGCGTCTGCGCCTTGAAGTAGTGCGCGCCGTCCTCCTCGTACGAAATTCCTTTCCGAACGAACGGTAACTCACCGTACGGTGCACCACCCCAGGTGGCTGCATGGAGGCGGGCGAGTCCGTCGAGTACGAGCGCCGCCGTATCCGCATCGACCGGCTCGGTCGCCTTCCCAAACGTCACCTGCCTCGCGGCCAGGTCCTCCAGCAGGACGATACCCTGGCGACTGTCCGGATCGGTCCCGGCGTAATAACACGTCGGCGTCCTGAACGGGAGTATCGATGCGAGGCGCTGATAGAACAACGCCTCCGACTCGTACGTCCCGTACATCGCGGTCTGCGCAGAGTGCTCCTCGAACCCCGCCTTCAGCCACATCGTGGCGGGAAGCGGGAGGACCCCCGACCGATGCGGGGCATACTCCAAGGTGAGCTGCGCGTTCGTGGAGGTCCCATGGATGGGCTCGCTCGCATCCACCGATATGACCCGCGTTCCCGGCGCATACTCGGACAGGGCATCCGTCAGCCACTCCGGCGTGACCTCTTCCAACGCCATCGGCAACGAATGCCGGGCGGTGAACTTTTCCATTATTTAACCTCCTCAGCGGCCGTTGCCGCGAATCGGGCAGCAGGGATAATGCCGAGACCCCTCTCATACATTCGCAGCGTCTGCGTCTGCATCATCTGTGGCGGCAGCGTCGGCACTGCCAGCAGCGGTGCGGTCGGCGTCCGCGTGGTCGGCGTCCGCGTGGCCGGCGTCCGGAGACGAGATGTCCGCTCCGAGGTAGCCGTGTACGACTGCGTCCTCGTCCAGTTCTCCTGCCATTCCGGAGAAGACCACGCGTCCCTGGCCGAGCAGGTGGACCTGGTCGGCCATACCGAGGGCGAGGGTGACGTACTGCTCGACCAGCAGAAGAGCAACACCTTCGGCGCGGAGTCGGTCGAGTGAGGCGAAGATCTGCTCGACGACGATCGGGGCGAGCCCCATGGACACTTCGTCGAGCAGGACGATCGTGGCGCCCGAAAGGAAGGCGCGGGCGAGCGCCAGCATCTGCTGCTGCCCGCCGGACATCCGTCCGGCGGGTTGCCCGAGTCGTTTCCGCAGGATCGGGAAGACCTCGAGGGCCTGCTCCACACTCCTTTCCTTCGCCCACGGCGGCACCTGTAGCCGGAGGTTCTCCCGGACGGTGAGGGTGCGGAATATGCCCCGGCCTTCCGGGACGAGGCACAGCCCCGCATGGGCACGTTGGTGCGAGCTGCTCCTGGTCATGTCGCGGCCGGCTATGACCACCCGGCCGGCGCGGGGCCGGATCACTCCGGCCGCGGTGTGCAGAAGGGTGGTCTTGCCGGCACCGTTCGGCCCAAGCAGTGCGGTGACCGAACCGGGTGCGACCGCCAGCGTGACGTCCCGAAGGACCGTCGTACGGCCGTAACCGGCGGTGACACCACACAGCTCGAGCACGGCACCCGCATGCGCCTTCGCGGTTCCACTCATGCGTCGCTCCTGATGGGCGAGATGGCTGAGCCCTTGCTGGCCGGGTCAGCCACGGGGACCGGGCCGGCAGCGGCACCGAGCACCGCCGGGTTTTCACCGGGCGCAGCTCGGCCGAGGTCGTCCCCGAGGTATGCGGCCCTGACGACGGGTGCCGCAAGGACGGCGGCGGGTGCGCCTTCGAAGATGGACTTCCCGAAGTCGAGGACGTAGATGTAGTCGCAGATCTGGCGTACGAGGGCCATGTCATGTTCCACGAGCAGGATGCCGACGCCCCGGTCGGCGACGATCCGCAGCAGGATGTCCCCGAAGCGTCTGGTCTCGTCGTGGTCGAGGCCGGACGAAGGCTCGTCGAGCAACAGAACGCGGAACGGACCGGCGAGGCAGCGGGCGAGCTCGACAAGACGACGTTGCCCGGTCGACAGCGAGCTGACCGGGGTGTCAGCAAGGTCGGTCAGGTCGCACAGTGCCAGCGCATCGGCGGTGGCGCCGCGGATGCGGCTTGTTTCGCCGGGGGTCGCGGCGAGGTGGGTCAGCGCGTTCAGTCCGGCCAGTCCGCCCTCGGCACCCAGATCGACATTGTGCCGGACGGACAGCGAGTCGAACAGCTCCATCTGCTGGAAGGTGCGGCCAAGCCCGAGCCGTGCCCGCGAGGCCGGGCCGCGGTGGCTGATGTCGCGCCCGTCGAGCAGCACCCGTCCGGCGGTGGGGCGGTTGAGGCCGGAGCACGCGTTGAAAGTCGTGGTCTTGCCCGCACCGTTCGGCCCGATCAGACCGGTGATCCGGCCGGTGGACGCAGCGAGGCCCACACCATCCACGGCGACGAGGCCACCGAACTGGACGCGCAGCCCCAGGACCTCCAGGGTGCACGCGGCAACCTTGGCGGAGATCCGCTCCGCCGGCCGCTGTTGCGGCTTGGACTCATGGGTGTCCCTGCCGGTAGCTACCGTTGCCGCGGCTGCCGCCGACCCGACAGCAGCGGCCGGAGCAGGTGGCGCAGGTGATGGCGCGGGCCGGCGGCGGAAGATCCGGTCAAGCGCGTTCGCCAGGGCCAGCGGTGTCCCGCGGGCGGAGTCGGGCGTCACCGCGTAGAGGACGGCACCAACACCGAACAGGATCTGCAGCCAGTTCGTGGTGTCGCTGTTGGTGACGTAGGAGGGCACCAGGGCGAGGCCGCCGGCGGCGAGGATGGCGTACCAGGGTTCACCGCCCACGGTGATGATGATCAGGGTGAGGTAGACCAGCGATGTCAGCGGCTGGTAGTTGTCGCCGGTGACGGTGGTCTGTGCCATCCCGCCGAGTGCACCGGCGACGGCGGCGAGGAACGCGGACAGGCAGAACACCAGCACCCGGGTGACATTGATGGAGTTTCCGCTGGTGGCAAGCGCGGTGGGAGAGTCGGCCATGGCGCGCAGCAGCCGTCCCAACCTGCCTCGGTCGAGGGCCACGACGCCAAGTGCGGTGATCGTTACAAGGGCGAGGGTGAGGTAGTAGAAGCCCTTGTCACTGTCGAGCGTCAATCCGGGCAGGTGCGGACGGGGCATGGTCAGGCCGAGGCCGAGTGACCCGAACATGAAGTCGGCGGTGTAGAACATCTGAGCGACCAGGATGGCGAACCCCAGCGTCGCAAGCGCCAGGTAGAGCCCGGTCAGCCGGATCGCCGGGATGGCCAGGATCGCGCCGATCGGGACGGCGATGAGGCCGGCGACGAGCAGGGCCGGCGCCCACGGCCAGTGGTGGTCGACCGCGAGATGGGAGAAGCCCGCGACACCGATCGCCGCGAAGCTCACGTGGGCGAGCGACACCTGGCCGGAGGTGCGCACCAGCAGGCCCAGCGACAGGAAGAGCATCACCAACGACAGGAAGATCGTCCAATCGGTGAGGTGGATGTCCGCGAATGACGGTGCCAGCGCAAGCACGGTGAGCAGCGCCACGCCGCCGGTGACCTGCACCTGCCAGGGCGTCGTCCAGCTGGCGCGGGTTCGGGGGACCACTCGGGAACGCTCGGCGAGCCAGCGTTTGGGGAAGACGAGCAGGATGACGAACAGGATGATGAACGGCAGGCTCGCGGGTACGCCCGACAGCACGCCCGTGGTGAAGTACTTCGTCGCGATCGAGCCGACCACGCCGATGACGAGACCGCCGACGAACGTCAGCGGCAGGCTGGTGAACGCGCCGATCGCGGCGGCGCCGAACGCCTGGACGACGAGCAGGGTCAGCGTCGTCCCCGTCAGGGAGACCAGCGGAGACAGCAGCACGCCGCACGCGGCGGCGAAGGTGACGCCGATGCACCAGGCCCAGCGCCGCGCGCGGGTCGGGTTGGTCCCGGCCAGCCCGAGCAGGGTGGGGCTCTCCACCACCGCGCGCATCGCGACGCCGAGGCGGGACAGGCGGAAGAACACGTACAGCGCCACGGTCGCCGCCAGCGCGATCGCGAAGGTGATGATCTGGGCGTAGGTGACGTTGGTGCCGCCGATCCGCACGATATCGGTCGGCAGGAACTGCGGCACCCGCCGGTCCTGCGCGGTTCCGTAGATCAGCACTGCGGCGGTCTGGACGATGAGCAGGATCCCGATGGTGCTCGCCACCCGCAGCGCCAGGCTGGCACCGTCGATCGCCCTGGCCAACCGCTCGAACAGCAGCCCCGTCACCGGGCCCGACACGAACACCGCGATCAGCGCGGCCACCGGCCAGGCCACCCCGTGTTGCACGTTCAAGGTGTAGAAGACGTAGGCCGCAACGGTTGCCAGCGCGCCGTGGGCGAAGTTGAACAACCCCGATGTCTTATAGGTCAGGACCAGCCCGACACCGGCGAGTCCGTAGACGGCGCCGGTGGTCAACCCGGCGATGATGAAGGGCAGCATGGGCGGGTGCTCCTACAGACTGGCGGACACCTTCGGGATTGTCTGGACAGCGGGTGCGGGGGTCCGCCGGCCGAGCCGGAACCTGTGCCGGTCGGCAGGTGCGGCCACGGGAAGAACATCCCGCGGCCGCACCTTGATCACCGACTGTCAGCCGCCCAGTCCTTTCAGGACCGGTTCGAGCTTGTCCATCGGCGCGCACTGGGTCCTGAGACCGTCGGGTGTGGTGAACTTCCCGTTCTGAATGCCCACTGTGAAGTAGCAGTTGACGAAGGTCGGCTTGCCTTCGATGAAGGTCAGGGGCGGAGCGAGCCCGTCCAGGGTCTCGTCCTTGAGCTGGTACAGCCCCTGCTTGACCTGCGCGGGGGTGGAGTTCGGCCCGATATCGGCCTTCTTCGCCGCAGCCTCGAAAAGTTTTCCGGAAACCCATGCGTAGGAGACGTTCGCTCCGAACAGCGGGCCGTTGTAGACGTCGGGGGCGTACTTCTTCATCGCGTCGTGGAACGCCTTCGTTGCCGGAATCGACTGGTCGAAGAACGGCGCGTCGACCTCGACCGCCACTGCTCCGTCGACGTTCGGGTCGTTCAGCCAGGCGGTGGTGACGGTGCCGTCCACACCGCTGGTCAGCGGCTTGAAACCCTGTTGGGCGCACGAATCCAGGACCCTCAGCACGATGGTCGCGCTGGAGCCGACCTGCAAGGCGTCCACCCCCGCGGCCTTCGCGGCCAGACACGGCGCGGTGTAGTCAGGGGCTGCGCCGGCGACCTTCGCGGTATACCCGATCCTGATGCCGGCCACGGCGCCCAGCGCCTGGATCAACGGCACGGCCTGAGCGCACTGTGGAGCCTCAGCGCAGTACATGAAGCCATAGTTGGTCTTCCCCGCGGCCTTGGCCGAGGCCAGCGCCCCGTAGACGAAGGCGATCTGCGATGTGCCGCTCGGGAAGAAGTCGGGGTTGGTGAGGAACGGCGCGTTCGCCATCAGGCCGCCGACGACCGGTATCCCCTTGCTCTGGATGTAGCTGGCCCAGGTCGCGTCGACGTTGCTCTCGTCGTTGACGATCGCGATGACATGGTCCTGCTCGACGAGCTGCTTGACCAGGTCCAGCGACGTGGTCGGGTTACCGCCGTCGTCCTTGACGATCAACCGGACCCGATGGCCGTTGATCCCCCCACTGTCGTTGACCGAGGATGCCCACGCCTGAATCGCCTTGCAGACTCCGCCCTCGGACCCTGCCTGCGCACCGCTGCAACTGGCGATGCTGCCGACGACGATCTCGCCGCCGGATGTGGCTGCCGACGACCCACCGGAGTTCGCGCCGCTACCGCTGCTACCGCAGGCGGACGCAACAAGCGCACAGGCCGTCAGCAAACCTAATATGGGCCAACGACGTGATCGTTTCATCGTTCTTTCCCCGTTTCCTCTTCGGATGGCGAGGCCATACACCGCTTTCATCCCAAATCAGCCCAATCCCACGAGGAGATATCCTGAGATGTTGGAGCCGCACTGTTTCGACCAGCGCGTGGGTGAGTCTTCGGTCAGGGCCGAGTCCGGTATCCCCGGAAAAATCCGCGTACCTCTTCGACAAACAATTCGGGCACCTGCATCGCGGCGAAGTGGCCGCCCTTGGCCATATTCACGCTGTGTACTAGATTGAAGTTGTCCTTGGCCCAGGCCAGGGGCATCTTGTAGTGCTCCCCGGGGAACATCGCGTAGCCGGTCGGCACTTCTACCTTCGGTGGGTCCACCATCCGTCCCGGACCGGTGTTCTCGTAGTAGTACCGGGCCGACGAGTTGATGGTCTGCGTGATCCAGTAGAGGGTGATGTTGGTAAGCAGCTCGTCCTTGGTGAATGCGCTCTCGATGTCGCCGCCGCAGTCGGTCCACGCCCGGAACTTCTCGACGATCCACCCGGCAAGGCCGGCCGGAGAGTCGTTGAGCCCGTAGGAGACGGTCTGAGGCCGTGTCGCCTGGATGCGCCAATACCCCGTGTCGTGTTCGAGAAAGCCGAACGTCTTCTGAGCAACCTCAAGATCCTCACCCGAAAGGCCCTCGAACGGGTTCATGGGATTGGGAGGTGGGCCGAGCGGGAGCAGGTTGAGGTGAACCGCGGCGACATGCTCGGGATCGATCTCGCCGAGTAGCGCCGAGATCTGCGCTCCGATATCGCCGCCCTGTACCAGGTAACGGCTGTAGCCCAGCCGTGCCATGAGCGCGGCGAATGCCGGTGCGATGGCCCGCCCGTGAACGCCGCGAACGGTGGTGTGCCCGGAGAACGCAAACCCCGGTAAGGACGGAACCACTACGTGGAAGGCGTCGGCGGCGTCGCCGCCGTGGGCGACCGGATCGCTCAGTGGTCCGATCGCCGAGAGGTACTCGACGCACGAGCCCGGCCAGCCGTGCGTGAGGATGAGTGGCATCGCGTCGGGCTCGGGCGAGCGCACATGGTAGAAGTGCACCCGTAGCGCATCGATCGTCGTGAGGAACTGTGGGTAGGTGTTGAGCCGCTTTTCGAAGGCCCGGAAATCGAACTTTGTGCGCCAGTATTCGCACAGCTGATGTAAGTACCCCCGGTCGGTGCCGTAGTCCCACCCCGTTTCGGGCAGCTGATCGGGCCAGCGGGTGCGGGACAGCCGATCGCGCAGATCCTCGATCACGTCGTCGGAGACGGTGACGGTAAACGGGATGATTTCGTCGTTGTTCGGTGTCGACATCGGGTTCTCCAGATCAGTGAACGCGTCGAGGAGTCCGCTGGGAAGAAACGCCGGAGGTGTCCGTCCCCCGTCGACCCGCTGCTGGAGAGTAAGGCTAGACCAACCGGTAAAGTTAAACAAGTCACATTTTTTTCCTTATTATCCAGGCCGGCGGCGGCTCCTCCTCACCATGCGTTACCACCGTTACCCGGGCGCGTCCCGATAACGCCATCACCCTCCAGGGCATCGACCGCGCTGTCGGAGAGGCCGAGCAGACCAGTGAGGATCTCGCGGTTGTGCTGTCCGAGTGTCGGTGCGTGGCGCCGGTTCAGGCGGGCCGGACCGTTCGCCAGCCGCGCGGGGTAGCCGGAGAAGACGTTCGTCCCTGTGATCGGATGCGTCACGGTTTCCCAGAATCCTCTGGCGTGCAGTTGCTGAACCTTGCCCGGCTCGTGCTGCAGCAGCACCCCGGCAGCTGGAACGCCGGATGCGACGAGGGTCTCGACGACCTCGTCGGAGGATCGCGTCTCGCACCACACGGCGAGCTCCGCGTCGATCCGGTCCTGGGCCTGCTGGCGGCCGGCGCACGTCGTGAGCGCGCGGTCACGCGCCCAGTCGGGGTCGCCCAGCACCCTGCGCAGCGCTGCCCACTGCTCGTCCCTCTCGACCGAGATGAACACCCACCGGTCACGCTCCCCGGTCGTCGGGAGCACGTCGGCGGTACGGTAGGCGCCCTGCGGCGCGGCCGAGGGCGAGCGGTTGCCCGACCGGGTCAGAAGCGCGCCGGTGGCCGAGTACTCGATCACCTGTTCAGCTGCGACGTTGAGTGCACCACCGATCATCGGGACCTCGACGAACATGCCCTTGCCCGTCCGGCGGCGGTGTTCGAGGGCGAGCAGCGTCGCCACCACCGCGTGGTTGCCTGCGATAGGGTCCATCGGCCCGTTGGGGATCTCCGGCGGTGCGTCCCCCCACCCGGTCATCCAGGCGAGGCCGGAGGCCATCTCCATGGTCTGCGCGTAGCCGGTGCGGTCTCGCCACGGTCCACTTGTCCCGAAGGCCGGGGCCCGGACCATGATGATGTCGGGCTGGACTTTTCTGATCTCGTCGTAGCCGAGCCCCCAGGCCTCCACGACCCGGGGGCTGAAATTCTCGATCAGGATGTCACAGTGGACGATGAGCCCGCGGGCGAGGTCGCGACCCCGTTCACTGGACATGTCGAGGGTGAGGCCGCGCTTGTTGGTGTTCGGGCCGTGGAAGAGTGGCGACCACTCCCACCACTGGTCGTCCCGGAGCGACCTGATCGTGTTGAACCGCATCGCGTCCGGGCGTGCGACGGACTCGACATGGATCACGTCCGCGCCAAACATCGCCAGGATGTGGCTGGCCACAGGACCAGCCCAGTTCGCGGTGAAGTCGACGACCCGCAGGCCGGCCAGGGGCAGCTCGTCGCCTGTCACGGGGCCGCGAGCGGGACGGGGACGGTTTATCCGAATTGTCCGCTCATGATGGGCGGCGGTGTGTTCTCCGAGTCGGGGCGCCGGCTCGGGCGCGCGCCGGGCCGTACTCCCGTGGAAGGTGTACGGGACGTCTGGCTGGAGGAAACCGTGGCGTGGGTTGCGCACGTACCAGTGGCGCGCGGCGAGCTGCTCGAAATACGGGACGGTGGCCCCGTCGCCGATCTCGGCGACCGGGATCCGCAGCGCGTTCGCGAGTTCGATCACCTCCTGGCTGGTGTGCTCCGCCATCCAGTCGTCCACCGCGGCGACCAGTTCGGCTCGGCGGCTGTTGCGTGTGTCGAAGCGCAGCAGCGAGGGGTCGTCGAGCCACCCCGGCTGCTCCAGCATGACGCAGAAGTCGAGCCACTGCTGGCCGGTGACCACCATGAAACCGACGAAACCGTCCTTCGTGGCGTGGATCGCGGGCAGGTTCATGACCCTGTTCACCCGCATCGGCCGGCCGGCAACGGAGTCGTAGGTGACCGGGTACATAGCCATGGTTGACACCAGCGCCTCGTACTCGGAGACGTCCACCACCTCTCCCGCAGCGGTCCGCAGCGAGCGCCACCGGGAGATCAGCAGTCCGACCGCGGCGGTCATGCCGGCAGCCCAGTCGCCGATGCGACCGCCCATGATGACGGGCGGCCTGCCGGGCTCCCCCCGTGTCATCGGGCCACCGGCCATCGCCTGCATGGTGGCCTCGGTGGCCGGGCGGTCGGCCCACGGGCCGTCCAGGCCGAACGGTGTGATGGCGCAGACCGTGGCGTGCGGCGCGAGGTCGGCGACGGCGGATGGCGACAGCGCGGCATGTCCGGTGAGCCGCGACCCCGAGGACCACACGATCGCGTCAGCGCCGGCGATGAGCCCGCGCACGTTGTCGATGTCGCCGGCCGACTCGGGGTCGGCGACCACACTCCGCTTGGAACAGCCGAGATAACTGAACAGCGCACCGTCGTCGTCATCGGCGACAGCGGTCCCACTTGCTGACCACCGACGCAACGGGTCCCCTTCAGGCGCCTCGATTTTCGTTACCTCGGCCCCGGCGTCGGCAAGGATCTTCGTGCAGTACGCGCCGGCGATCCCCGTTGACAGATCGACGACGAAGTACCCGTCAAGCGGTGCAGGCAGCATTCGTCACTCCCCGGAACACGCCTACCGGTCGAGCAGGCCGGAGGCAATCCTTTTACGGCCGAGGCCTCACATGTCAGGAAGACAATCCTGTATCGGTTTCGTTCCTGTCAACGGGGCAGTCGGCCGGCCGTGGTCAGCCTGTCGGTACAGCAGGTCGAGCCGGGCCTGCCCTCGCCCGCATCGGGAGTCCAGAGCGGCCGAGAAACCGGCATCGATACCAGTCCCTCCGGGGACTGGTATCGATGCCCCAAAGCACCTATCCTATACAGGATTCGGCGAGAAGGCGCACTGGAAAACGAGGTGAACGCCACCCACTTCACGACAGTGCCATATCCGCACCCATCAGTCGGGAATCGAGCTGGGGTTCGCGGTCTTTTCCGGGCCCGACGACCATCCCTGCCGTGAGGAGAAACCCGTGCCGTACAGCCCACTTGCCGGGGTGCGCGTACTCGACCTCGGCATCCTTATTCCCTCGGCGCTGGTAGGCCACCGGCTCGCCGCGCTCGGCGCCGAGGTCGTGAAAATCGAGCAACGCGGCCGCGGGGACCGCGTACGGATGATCCCTCCCTTCACCGAGGGCGAGAGCCAGCAGTTCCGCTCCCACCTCTGGGGACGCCGCTCGATCGAGCTCGATCTACGTGACGCCGACGACCAGGACACGTTCCGACGCCTCGCGGAGGTCGCCGACGTCGTGGTCGAAAACCAGCTCGCCGGCACCTGGGCACGCCTCGGGCTCGACCTCGGTGAGCTGCGTGCCCAGCGGCCCGAGTTGGTGGTCTGCTCCCTTACCGGTTTCGGCCAGACCGGCCCGCTCGCTGCCCTGCCCTCCCACGGCCTCAACATGGACGCTCTCGCCGACGGCCTGTCGGTCCAGTGGCGCGACGGCCAGCAGCGGCTCGCTCCGACGCACACCAGCTGGGGGAACGAGCTCGGATCACTGCATGCCTCGTTGGCCATCGTGTCCGCGGTGCTCGCGGCGAAGATGACCGGAGAAGGCGCGTGGATCGACGTCTCCTGCTGGGACGCACTGGTCGAAAGCCACCGTGCGGAGATCGCCACGCAGTGGCGGACCGGAGAGCCCTGCAACGCGCACGAGCGGCCGATGGGACCGCTCTACGACATCTACCGGGCAGGTGACGGCCGCCCGGTGCTCTTCGGCGCACTCGAGCCGAAGTTCTTCGAGCGCTTCTGCGCCGAGGTGGGACGACCGGACCTCGTGTTTCACCATGGTGGCGGCGAGATCGAGTTCGGGTTCGGAAACGAGACGTTGCGGCGCGAGCTCGAGGGCGTCTTTGCCCAGGCCACCGCCGAGGAGTGGCAGCGTCGCTTCACCGAGTGGGACGTCCCGGGCAGCCCGGTCCTGCAACTGCCCGACGTCATCCGGCTCGAGCACTTCAGCGCCCGCGGCATGCTGGAAGGAGCCGAGGGGACCTGGCCGAACGTCCTGCTGCCCATCCGCTGGCACCACGCCGACGAGCGGGCCGGTACGGGGCTGACACCGCCGCCCGACCTGGGGGCTGACACCGACGACGTCCTACGCGAATGGCTCGGCCCGTAGGGCTCGGCTTCATCCGGCGGATGAATGACCAGATCGCCAGCCAGGTTGTGGTCCCCACCGACACGACGAACGAGGAGTGGGGACCACAACCTGGCTCAGGCCTACCCGTTGGCGTTGTTGGACGGTGAGCCGCCCGTGCCGGTGAGGGGCACGAAATCAACGCTCCCACCACCGGTCGAGGGGCAGTTCACAGTGTAGTTGTCGCCGTACATGTTCACGACGTGTCCGGTGCCACCGGACGGGATATCCTCGATCGGCGACCTCGCCCTGGTCCCCTCCTCCGGCCGAAAGCAGCCCCGCCCGCTCCGATCAGGACTCCGGCTCAGTGGCAGCCACTGGTGGTGTGTCGATCGGCCAGGGGACGCTGGTGACCGCGACTCCGGGCTGGAACAGCAGACGGGCCTTGATACGCAGCGCGCTCTGGTTGTGTAGGACCTGCTGCCACCAGCGGCTCACGACATATTCCGGGATGACGACGGTGACGATGTCACGGGGACTGGACCGGTGGACCGAGCGGACGTAGTCGAGCACCGGCCGGGTGACTTCGCGGAAGGGCGAGTCGAGCACCCGTAGCGGTACCTCCACACCGTGGCTGTCCCACTCGTCCCGCAGCGCCTGCGCCTCCTCCGGGCTGACCGCCACCGTCACCGCCTCCAGGGTGTCCGGGTTCAGCGCCCGGGCGTAGGCGAGCGCACGCACGGTGGGCAGGTGTAGCCGGGAGACGAGCACCACCACGTGGTTGCGGCTGGGCCGGGTCAGTTTGACGGTGTCAGATACGGCGAGCTCGTCGGCGATCCGGTCGTAGTGCCGCCGGATGCCCCGCATCAGCCCGAACAGCAGCGGCATCGCCACGACCACGATCCAGGCGCCCTCGAGGAACTTGGTGAACAGGACGATGACCAGCACAAGCCCAGTGACACTCGCACCGATCGCGTTGATGATCTGGGAGTTTCGGACCCGCCGGCGCGCCGACGGGTCCGTTCCCGCCTCGGCGGCTGACCCGGCCAGTTCCTTCTGCCAGTGCCGCACCATCCCGGCCTGGCTGAGGGTGAAGGAGACGAACACCCCGATGATGTAAAGGTGGATCAGTGAGTTCGTGTTCGCGTCGAACACGACCAGCAGGAGCGCGGCGGCCACGGACAGCAGGACGATCCCGTTACTGAACACCAGTTTGTCGCCGCGGTTGTACAGCTGGCGGGGCAGGAACCGGTCGCGGGCCAGGATCGAGGCCAGCGCGGGGAACCCGTTGAACGCGGTGTTCGCGGCGAGGATCAGGATGCCCGCGGTGAACACCGTGTTCCAGTAGTAGAAGAAGGTCTTGCCGAACACCGCCGCGTCGACCTGGGAGATCGCTGTGGGCACGGCGGTACCGGGCGGCAGGCCGACGTACTGGGAGGTGCTCTCCGCCATGTGGACGTGGCTGACCAGCGCGAGCACGGTGATACCGACGAACATGGTGACCGCGAGGAACGCCATCCCCTCGAGCGTTCGCGCGGCGTTGCGGCTCTTGGGACGGCGGAACGCCGGCACCCCGTTGCTGATCGCCTCGACTCCGGTCAGCGCGGTGCAGCCGTTGGCGAAGGCGCGCAGGATCAGCAGCACCGCGAGGACACCGGTCGTGCTGCTCGTCGCCCTGATGCCGTAGCCGGCGGTCTCCGCCCGCAGCGGCTGCCCGGCGAAGCCCTTGTAGGCGGCCCAGGCGAACATGACGTAGATGCCGAAGACGAACCCGTAGGTCGGGATCGCGAACACCTGTCCGGACTCGCGCACCCCACGCAGATTCATGATCATGAGGAGGGCGACGAAACCGAGGGAGATCGGCAGGGCATGCGAAGCGATGCCGGGCGCCGCCGACGTGATGTTGTTGACGCCGGCGGCGACCGACACCGACACCGTCAGCACATAGTCGACCAGCAGCGCGCTCGCCGCTGCCAACCCGGCCGTCCGGCCGAGGTTCTCCGAAGCCACGACGTAGGCGCCGCCCCCGTTCGGGTAAGCGTGGACCGTCTGCCGGTAGGACAGGACCACCACGACCAGCAGCACGGCGACGGCCGCAGCGATGTAAACCGTGGTGTGGTAGAAAGTCAGCCCGCCCACGGACAACGCCACCAGGATCGCCTCGGTGGCGTACGCGACCGACGACAGCGGGTCGCTGCAGAAGACGGGCAGCGCCAGCCACTTCGGCAGCTCGGTCTCGTGCAGCCGGCTGCTGCGCATCGGCCGGCCCACCAGCAGCCGCTTGATCAGGTCGCTCACCGGCGCGCTGCGGCCAACCACCACGGGCACGGCCCCTCCAAAACGACGACACCGCCCGGACGTCGGTCGACGCCACGAGTGAAGCAGCCAGTCGACGCTACCGGTCAACAAGTGTGCTTGTCCGAACAGATGCGGGCCACGCGAACACGCCAGCCGTCAGCCACCCGGCAGAGCGACAACCCTCCGGCCGCCTACCACCATGGATTACGAACCTCCGATCACAACAAACCACCGCCAGGTCAACAGTTCGACATCTACCGGAGGAAGGTAGAAGTCATATTCGGTGGTCGTTGAGGGTTGGCGCTACTGTCATCGACCGGAGGGTCGAGGTCGCGATCCCGACGGCGCGTCAGCGCAAGGAGGAGAATCCACGGTGGGTTTTCACCGTCGCGCAAAGAGGCGGTTCGTACCTCTACTTGCCGGAGTGATGGTAGCCGCTGCCGGCGGGCTTGTCTGGTACACGTCGGCACCAGTGGCCCGGACGGGGACGACACCCGCGCCATCGACCTCCACCGAGGTGACACCCACGCCGGGTCCGCAGCCCACCGCGCCGACCTCCGGTGCGGTGACGACACCCACGCCATCGACCTCCGCCAGCGTGACGGCCGCGCCGAGTCCGCGGCCCACCGTGGTCACCGTGGTCACCGCGTTCCCGGACGCCAGTACCACCGGGGTTCCCGCCGGCACCCGGCTCGTCCCCTACACCGGCCCCATGGTCATTACCAAGGACAATACCGTCATAGACGGCCGACTCATCGATCGCAACACGGGCAGCGGCTACAACGACATGCTGATCATCCAGGCAAAGAACGTCCTGATAAAGAACTGCCGCTTCATCAACGCCGGCACCAACCAGGTAAGCGTGGACGATAGCTACCCTCAGGCCAGCGTCACCATCCAGGATTCCGAGTTTGCGCCGCCCTCGCCCCCCGATGCCGCTGTTCGCGGCCGGCACTGGACCCTCCTGCGCGACCACCTTCACGGCTTCCTCGACGGTGTTCATCCGGACGGCGACAATCGTATCCAGGACAGTTACATCCATGGCTTTATCCAGCCTGCCGCCGGTGAACATGTCGACGGCATCCAGACACTGGGTGGAACCGGTAACATCGCCTTCGAACATAACACCATCTTTTTTGAACCCACGCACGATATGGCCGGCGCCATTCAATTCGGTACCGAAAACGGCGCCACCCATGATGTGACTATTAATAACAACCTGCTGGCCGGCGGAACCTTCACCATCTATTCCAGTTATGGCTATGCGGCGTCCTTCAACATCAGGGTGACCAACAATCATTTTTCCAGGAGAATCTTCGCCTACTACGGGGCCAACGGTTACCTCTATCCCGGTTGGACCAGGACGAGCAATGCCCCTGGTGGCGTCTGGACCGGCAATGTTGATGCTGATACCGGCGCCGCCATCCCACTGCCCGACCACTGAGCCGATCAGAACTTTTTGTATGACGACGGGCGCGCGATCTGCTGTATCGGCACGGGTAGAGCATCCGCGTCCTGAGTATCACGTAGATCCCGACGGTCCGGGCTCCCTCGTTCTTCGTCGCGACGTGTGAGTTCTCCGGGAAGCTGGTCAAGGTCGACCTACGGTCACTGTCGGTGGTGAGCTACCTGACGGTCGGGGCATGCCGCAGGACACCAAGGCCAGCAAGATCAATTTAACCGCTGGCGGAGTCCCGGCCGGCGGCGCACCACACCGACAGGACGACCGCGTCCAGCTCACCTCCTCACGCGCTTACCACACACACGGAGATCGGAATGGACTGTGGCAACAAGTACCCACGTACCCCTGTTACCCCCCGTGAGGGGGCGGGCGCTGTCACCCTGACGCCACCAACCCTGCGCACGGTGGAGGACTCCCGGTTTGAGCGCGACAGACCATCACGGTCAGCCGCCCGGCGGCAGGTTCATCGACGTCCATCACCATGCCCTGCCACCGACGTTGAAGACACTGTGCGTCGAGCGGGGCCTGCTGCCCCCGGTAGGCGGACCACCGTTCGCGACCTGGGAACTGTCCGCCGCCCTGGACACGATGGATGCGAACGGAATCGAGGCGGCTCTGGCCTCGGCCGCGATCCCGAGCGAGTCCCTCGACGGTGACGAGGCGTGGGCCACCCGGCTCGCCCGAACCGCCAACGAGTCGCTGGCAGAGATCGTCCGGGAACACCCGACCCGGTTCGGCTTCCTCGCCTACCTTCCCCTGCCGTTCACAGACGCCTCGCTCGTCGAGATCGCCTACGCCTTCGACACCCTCAACGCCGACGGCGTCATCGTGAGCAGCCACGCGGGCGAGACATATCTCGGGGACAACAGCCTCGACGCGGTGTTCGCCGAACTCGACCGTCGGGAGGCGGTCGTCCTCACCCACCCGTTCAACCTTCCGTCCTGCGGTGTGACGCCGTTCCCGTCGTTCCTCGCCGACTTCATGCTCGACACAACCCGAGCGGCCATCCAACTGATCACATCGGGAACGCTGGGCCGCTACCCGCACCTGAAGATCATATTGCCGCACGGTGGAGGATTCCTGCCCTATCAGGCCGCCCGGCTCAGCATGGGTCAGGCCCTGGGCTACGGCATCGACACGGCGACCATGACAGCCGCCCTGCGGCGCTTCTACTACGACACGGCCGGGCCGATGTCGCCGTACTCGACCCCGACGCTGCTGGCCGCCACCGGCAAGGACGCCGCCCGCATCCTGTACGGCTCCGACTACAACGCGATCCCCGCTCCGGGAATCGCCGCCGCATCCGAAGCACTGCGCAACGATCCCGCTCTCGACCCGAACACGCTCCGCAGGATCGGCCGCGACAACGCGCTGCGACTCTTCCCAGCACTCGCCCACCGGCTGGAGCCGGTGGCAGTGAACGGTCAGGGTAGTCCGGAAATCACACACGCACTACATCCCGGATAAGTGGACCACCATTCAGGAAGAATTATTCAAAACACTTTGATCGGCGGAGTCGAGCCGACGCCCGTCTACGGCCATACCGATCGAAGCCCAAACTCTGAACAGCATTCAGAGAAAGGAATTACAATGAACGGGCACAACGAAAAACCCGCACAGGTGACACCCGAGTCCATCCTGCGGATCTCCGCCGGTTACATGGCGGCCAAATTTCTGTTCGTCGCGTCCCGGATCGGCCTGTTCGAGGCGCTGGCACACGGATCGCGCACGGCGGCGCAGCTGGGCGCGGCGGTCGGTGTACCGGCCCGGTCCGCGCGGATCGTCGCCGACGCGATGGTGAGCGTCGGCCTGGTCAACCGGGACGGCGACGAGTACAGCAACTCCCCGGCCGCACAGACGTTCCTGGCCGGTGTCACGCCGGCCGACCGACGCCCCATCCTGCAATCGTGGGACCAGATCAGCTATCCCACCTGGCAACGGCTTGAGGCAGCGGTGCGCACGGGCGATCCCCAGACGGAGCCCCTTTCCGCGGCGGACCAGGCGGTCCTCTCGCTCGGAATGGAGGTCAGCACCGGAGACACCGCCGTAGCGCTACCCGTCCGCTACTCCTTCGCCCCGCACCAGCGCCTGCTCGACCTCGGTGGCGGTACCGGCTCATTCTCGCGCGCGGCACTGGCCCGTAATCCCCACCTGTCCGCCACGCTGTTCGAACTTCCCCAGACCGCCGCCGTAGCCGCGTCACACGTCGAGGGGCTGGCCGACCGGGAACGGCTGGACATCGTCGAGGGTGATCTCTTCGCCGACCCGATACCGAAGGACCACGACGTGCTACTACTGGCGAACGTGATCCACCTCTTCCCACCGGAACGTAACCGCACCCTGCTGGGCCGGGTCCGCGAGGCGGCCCCGGACGGTGCCCGCCTGTTGCTGGTCGACCTCTGGACCGATCCCACCCACACCGACCCGCCGTTTGCGGCGCTCATCGCGGGTGAGTTCCTGCTCGTCGGCGGCGGCCACTCCTACAGCGTCGAGGAAATCACCGAACTGCTGACAGACACCGGCTGGCAGTTCGACGGACACCAACCGCTGGCAGGTCCGGCCTCCCTCGTCCTTGCCACGGCCGGGTAGCCGCCTCCCCGTCAGAGCCACGGCGCCGTGTTCCGCAGGACGCAGGAAGGACCCGTTCCGCGGAACACGGCGCCACTACCGGAGACCGGGAGAAAGTGCGTAAAGCGTCATCCCTACAGCCTGATCAACCCCCACACCGACGATCCGCGTCGCCGCCACGGTCTCCGTGCGCCGTGCTGTACCACCAGTCGATGTGACGACGCCGGCACCGGACCGGAATTCTGGTCCGGTGGACCGCCGTCAGAATCGTCTACGTGATCCTGTTGGCATAAAGCTGCCACGTCATGCTCCTGCCACACCAACCCCGAGACACGAAAGACCCGATACAGCATGCTGCCGTAGGGGCAGCAACCGGACAGATCAGGCGCTGTTGGGGACAGCGGTCGATCCGGCCGGCATAGGACGACACCGACGTCACGCTGGCTCATCCGCGTTCTCTCCACACAGTCAGGGAGCAGGAGTGTCGATATTCTCCGACCGCGCGCCGCTGGACTTCGGGCTCAAGGGCAGGTCGGCCCTGGTCACGGGGGGCTCCCGCGGGATCGGGCGCGCCGTCGTCCTGGCGCTCGCGCAGCAGGGCGCCTCCGTGATCGCCTGCTACGTGCACGACAGTGACGCGGTCACCTCCCTCGCCGGCGAACTGGAGCAGCTGGACGCCGACGCGCAGCTCATGCGCGCCGACGTGTCGGTGGAAGCCGACGTGCACCGGCTACTCGAAGCTGTCCGGGACCGGTTCGGCGTCCTCGACATCCTGGTCAACAACGCCGCCACCGTCACCCAGCTGCCCCTGCACCAGCTCGGCCTCGACCAGTGGCGGCAGGTACTCGACACCAACCTGACCAGCCTGTACCTCATCCACCGGGCCGCCCACGACCTGCTGGCCAACGACGCCTCGATCATCACCATCGGTTCGGCCGGTTCGCTGCGCGGAGTGGCCGACCGCACCCCTTACATGACCTCCAAGGCCGGCGTCCTCGGGTTCACCCGGTCGCTGTCCAAGGAACTCGGGCCGCGGGGCATCCGGGTCAACACAGTGGCGCCCGGTTCCACCGAGACCGACCAGATGGCCGGGATGCCGCCAGCCAGACGGGCACAGGCCGAGGCCCGGACCGCGCTGGGGCGGGTCGCCCAGCCCGAGGAGATCGCCAGCGCGGTGCTCTTCCTCGCCAGCGACGCCGCCCGCTACATCACCGGAGCAACCCTGCACGTCGACGGCGGAATCTGATGATCAGAACAGCCCTGCGGATGCGGGTCCACCCCGGCCTGGACGACGACTGCACCGCCGCCGGGCAGACGGTCACGTCGCGCTGACCCCGCCCCGGCACGCGCTGCGCGAAGACACGGAGACAGACCTTTCAGAACTCCTGGTACCTCGAGATGGAGACGAACGTCGACCATGAGCGATACGACCTTCGCGGACATCGCGGAGCGCAACCGGCAGGCGGTCCTCGACCACTTCCGGGCGTTGGAACGCGGCGATCTCGACGCCGCCCTGGCCGACTTCGACCCGACCATGGTCAACCATCGCATCGAGCCGGGCAGCGCACCGGGACGCGCGGGGCTGGCCCAGACCCTCGCCGTCGTCCTGGCCTGCTTCCCGGCCGCGACCTGGCACGTCGAGAGCATCGTCGCCGACGCTGAACTGGTCGCCGCGCACCTCATGGTCGAAGGCGACGCACACGGAGTGATCATGGGTGTGCAGGCCACGGGCCAGCGGGTGACCTGGCGGCACATCCACTGGTTCCGCATGTCGAACGGAACAATCATCGAACATGATGCCATCCGTGACGACCGTGGACTTCTCCGTCAGCTCGGCATGAACGTCCGCGGCCCGCATCCCGGAGGACTCGGCGGAGGACTTCCCCAAGGCACCGGCGGCGAGAAGGGTCGTACGCAGTAGGACTGCGCCGGCCGGCCCATATCGCCGATCCGGCCGGGTTCGGGTGGATCCTGACCAATCCTTGACATGACCCGAATATTTCTTTCATCCAACTTCGCGAGGTTGTCGGTGTTGCCTGCGGGTTGCCGGCAACACCGACACGGTAGAGATGAACGAGGAGTGGACATGAGGAAGCAAGGAGTGGTAGGGGTCCTGCTGACCGCCGCGGCAGCGGTCTGCCTGGTGGCGGCCCCGGCCCGCGCGGACACCGTGCCCACGAAACCCGCCGTGCCCACGGAGCGGGTCAAGGCGGTCTGCACGCGGGTCGATCTGGCTTCACAGCGGGTGACCGAGACGCTGGGCATCCTCCAGGCCGGCCCGAACACCAAGGGGTCCATCGCCTACCTGCAGGCCCGGATCACCAAGGCAACCTCAGCCGGCCGACAGCAGGAGGCCACCCAGCTCACCGGACGACTCGCGGTCCGCAACGACCGGCTCGCGCTGCTCAAGGACCGCCAGACCCTGCTCGCGACCTACAAGCAGGACTGCGCGAAGGCGCTCGGTTCCGCATGAGTACCCGCGCGTCGCGACGCCGACGGCTGCGACACCGACGGCTGCGACACGCCGGTCTCGCGCTGGTCGCGGGCCTGGCCCTGCTGGGCGCGTCAGGTTGTAGCCCGCAAGCACACCGACAGGCCGTAGCGCAGGATCCATCAGCCGTCCCATCCGCCGCCACCGCCGGAGGCTCGCAGACCGGCCCGAGCGTGGGTGGAACCGTCACCGGGAGCCCGCAGACCGGCCCGAGCGTGGGTGGAACCGGCACCGGGGGTATCGACCAGTCCCTGCTCAACCAGATGAGCAGTGCTGCTGACAGCGCACAGTCGCTGGCCGACCAGACACAGCAGGAGACGGCCGCCGACCCCGGCTGACCAGGTCCGGCCGGGCGCGGGACCTGCGCCCGGCCGGAATAGACCGTTCCGCGGAACGGGCGCGCTACCGGCCCCGAGGCGCGGTCCGTCTGGAACCGGCGGCGCCCCCGCTGGGATGCCGGCACCACCGTCGGATGGTTGCCTCAGATGATCCGTCGGCGCAGGAGGAACGCGAAGACGCAGGCTCCGGGCATCAGCGGCACCCAAACCGTGAGCAGCCGGTATCCGAGGACCACCCCGATCGCGGACGGGGAGGAGACGCCGACCGCGATGAGCCCGGTCGCGAGGGTCACGTCGAGTGCGCCCAGCCCACCTGGTGAGGGCACGATGACGGACAGCGACGACGCGACCAGGTAGATGACGACCACGGTCCCCGCCAGCGTGGGAACCCCGAGCGCGCGCAGCACGGCCACGAGGATCAGGGCGTGCAGCAGCGGTACCGCCAACGATCCCAGCCACAGCTTGGCGGCACGGGCCGGGTCGCGCACGACAGCTACCAGCGCCGTCGCCTCCCGCCGCACGTGGTCCCGGGCTGCGGCGCACCACGCGGCCGGCCGCTTCCCTGGCGCGGACCTGCGTCGGATAAGCACGGTTGTCGCGACCAGAGCGAGTACGAACGCGGCCGTCATCGCC
>NZ_CAKKTK010000014.1:68968-74535 GCF_920656135.1 Frankia sp. Cppng1_Ct_nod
GGTCATCGCCGTGGCGAGCATGGCGAGCCCCAGCCACTCCCGGTCAGCGTGGATGAGATTGTGTTCACCGGCGAGCAGGGCGGGGCCGTGCAGGACCCCCAGTACGACGACGGCCGTGGCGACCGCGACCCCCGACAACACCCGCAACCAGGAGGAACCCGATGATCCCGGACCCGGTCGGGACGAAACGTGACGAACGGACGGGAACTCAACGGGGTGGACTTCAGCCGTCACCATGCCTATGGAAGCCTTTCACTGTCGGCTCACAATCAGCCCCGGCGGGGACCCATGCGTCTCACGTCACGGTACCCACGCCCGGTGCTACGGCCGGGGCCGTAGCACCGGGTTCCGCAGAGGCCGTCTGGTTCGGCCTGATTTTTCAACCTCTGCCCGCCCTCTCGCCAAAGACAAACCGGGGATGTCCGCCGCGAGCGGCCAGCGGCCGGCACCGGCTCCTCGCCCCGGGCACGACCCACCACCCGGTTACGATCAATTCATCAGCAGTCAAGTCGACTTCAACCCTGGATGGAGGAGTTTCCATGGGATTGGGCGAGTTCGGTCCATGGCATCTACTGATCGTCGCGGTGGTCTTCGTGCTCCTGTTCGGCTCCCGGAAACTTCCCGACGCGGCCCGCTCACTGGGACGGTCACTGAGAATCTTCAAGGCGGAGATCCACGGATTGCGCGACGACTCCCCCACAACACCAGCGGTAACCGGCGACTCCCCACAGACCGGCACGACCAGCAAGGACGGCCAACCAGCCGGCATCCACCCCCAGACCGACTGACCACCCACATCAAGACAGTGACTCCCCGGGGGGATCTGCGAGGAACACGATCCTGGCACTGACCTTGTTCGGTGCGGCGGGCATCAGCAAGCACTCCCAGGGAGAGAGGCCAACAGACGGAGATCGCAGGAGTGATTCTGCCGACACGCCGCACCAGGTGTTTCGGCCCTCCCCCATCCACAGGGCTCAACCATTGCTCTCGGCGGGTTCGACGAACCTGTAGTGGCAGGTTACGGAAGGTGATCGGGCAGCATGGGTGGTGGACCCCGACATCGATGTCGTGTCCACGGGCCCGTCGGGCAGAGTCGACGTTGAGGAGAAGGCGAACGTGACCGGACAGGACCTTGGCTCGACTTCGCTCGGCGCTTTCCAGGACGGGGAGGGCGAGGTGCAGCGGTTCGCGAAGGCCGTGGTCGCGCCAGTCGTTGGGGTCTCGGGTGGGGTGTTGCCTATTCAACCTGTCCAGGGTCTGTTCTCGCATGACCGGGATCCGGACCCGGCGTTTCAGCGCTGCGTCGCGGCCGATGGTGCGACCCGGTGCGTGGCCCGTACCCGGCTGTACCGCGAGGGAAAGTTGGAACTGGAAGGCTTCCCCGTCGCGGACATCAGTGACTACATCGATGAGGAGGGTGTGACGGTCTGGCTGGATCTGCACAGCCCTGACCGAGCCGATCTGGCTGTCCTGAGCGAGGAGTTCGGTCTGCACCCGCTGGCGGTTGAGGACGCCGTGAACGTGCATCAGCGGGCGAAACTTGACCGGTATCCGGATCATTTGTTTGTGAGTGCCTATGGTGTGCGATTGGAACCGGTCGCAGGTACGGTCGTCACCAGCGAGGTTGCGGTCTTCGTCACCAAGAGGGCTCTCATCACCGTCCGCAAGGATGACGGGCTCGATATTGAGGCGGTTATGGAGCGGTGGGACGCCAACCCTGACCTTGTCTGCCACGGCGTGGGCTACCTTCTCTATGGCCTGCTCGATGTTATCGTCGACAGCCATTTCGAGGCGGTGCAGGCTCTCGATGCCGCGATCGAGGACCTGGAGGACACCTTGTTCGCCGATGTTCCGCAAGGAGCCCTGGTCCAGCGGCGCAGCTTCGAGCTACGCAAGAGCCTCGTGCTGACCCGCCGGGTTGTCCTGCCCATGCGTGAGGTCGTCAACGCGCTGATGCGCCGCGATCTGCGCATCGTCGTTGATCCGATGCAGCCCTACTTTCAGGACGTCTACGATCATGTCCTGCGCGCCAGCGAATGGACCGAAAGCCTACGCGACCTTGTGACCACGATCCTGGAAACGAACCTGACCATCCAGGGCAACCGTCTCAACGAGATCATGAAGAAGCTCACATCCTGGGCTGCGATCATTGCCGTGCCGACCGCGGTGACCGGTTTCTACGGGCAGAACGTTCCCTACCCCGGAGTCGGCCAGCACTGGGGATTCGCGGTGAGCACCATCGCGATCCTCGGCATCGCCGGCATACTTTACCTCGGGTTCAAACGACGCGACTGGCTGTAACCATATTCCCAGTGGTGAGGGTCGACCCGCCGAGGCTGCCGGGCGACGGCGTTCATCCCGGCGCCGGCTACCGTTACCGGGGGTGGCCCCCTCCGAAGGAGAGATCGTGTCACGTATCCGCCTCGCCGTCATCGCGGTTCTGCTGACTTTGGCGGCGTGCTCGTCCGGCGGGGCTGCGCCGGCCGGGACATCGCCGGTATCGATCTCGACCGGCACGGGAAGGGGCGGTGTCGCGGGGGTGGTGTCGCGACGGGATCATGTGGTGGTTGTCGTGATGGAGAACCATTCGTATTCCGACATCATCGGACGAGCATCCGCTCCCTATATCAACGGACTCGCAGCCCAGGGCGCGTCGTTCAGCCACTCGTCCGGGGTCGCGCATCCGAGCGAGCCGAACTACCTGGCCCTGTTCTCCGGCTCCCCGCAGGGAGTCACCGACGACTCCTGCCCGCATACCTTCTCCGCAGCCAGTCTCGGCGAGGATCTGATCACAGCCGGCGATACTTTTGCCGGGTACTCGGAAAGCATGCCGTCGGACGGGTACACCGGCTGCACCAGCGGCAATTATGCCCGTAAGCACAATCCGTGGGTGAACTTCCCGAAGGTGGGGGCCTCGGCTAACCTCGGTTTCAGCCGGTTCCCGACGAACTACTCGACGCTGCCCACCGTGTCGTTCGTCGTGCCGAATCTGTGCAACGACATGCATGACTGTCCGGCCGCTACCGGCGACACCTGGCTACATAACAACATCGACACTTATATGCAATGGGCGAAGACGCATAACAGTGTCCTCGTCCTCACCTGGGACGAGGACGACAGCGGTCACAACAACAACATTCCGACCGTGATTGTCGGGGCCGGTGTGAAGACCGGCACCTTCACCGAACACATCAACCACTACAGCGTCCTGCGTACCCTCGAGGACATGTACCATCTACCCTACGCGGGCAACAGCGCGTCCGCAGCACCGATCACCGACATCTGGCAGTAAAATATTTCAGTATAAATCACCGATGAACCCGAGATCAGGATCACCTTATTCGATCCCATCGGCGGAGGCGGCGTTGCCACGACCAGGCCGGAATATAGCCGGGATGAGGTCGGCCGGTACATTCCGAACGAGGGTCATCTTATCGACCGGTTGACCGACCGCAGCGAGAGGCATCACCAGGCCTGTGACTTCACAACTGTTGGGCAGTGCCGGCAGCTGTGATTTGGAGGGAACGTGCAGGAGCACGTCCATCGGCGGCGACGAGATTTCTCCGACCGGCACCGCCTCGGAACGTGGGTGGCTGGATGCAGCCAGGAGCAGACGGGCTTCCCCTGCCGCCACCGGACTTGCCCTGTATGCCTGCTGCCACAGCAGGCATACAGGGGCGTGTTGATGTCGCGGCAGCCGGTGAGGCCCGATGACGTTCGGTGAATTGAGCATACGGCGACGCGGAAAACCGCGGACACCGATACGCCGGATACGTGCACAGGTCCTGCCGGGAATCGACTGGCTCCTGGTCGCGCTGACCACGACACTGTGCGGCACGGGTGCCCTGTGTATATACGCGGCAACAGCGGCCGGTCTGAAAGCCGGCGGGTTGAGTCCTTACCGGTATCTGGAACGGGACCTGGTGAATCTGGCGATCGGGTCACTGCTGTGCGCGGGTGCGGCGGTATGCAACTACCGGCTGCTCGCGGCACTTGCTCCCGCCCTGTATGCCGGGACATGTGTGCTGCTGCTCGCCGTTCTCACCCCGCTGGGGTCCCGGGTCAACGGCGCTCACGCCTGGTTCAGCTTCGGCTCTCAACAGTTCGAGCCGTCAGAACTCACCAAGATCGTCGTAATCTTGATGCTTGCGGGACTGTTGTGTCAACTTCCTGACGGCAAGGTCAAACCGCGTACCCGTGACCTTGTCCTATGCCTGGCCCTGGTGACGGTTCCGTTGCTGCTCATCCTTGCCGAGCCAGCTCTCGGTGTCGCCATCGTCGTTGCGGTCCTGGCGTTCGTCCTGCTTGGTCTCGCCGGCGCCGGCATCCGCTTCCTCGTCGTTCTTCTACTCGCCGTCACGCTCGGCAGCGGCATCATCGTGCAACTCCACCTCCTCAAGCCCTACCAGGAACAGCGGTTCACCGCACTGGCACACCCGGACCAGGACACCAGCGGCTCGGGCTACCACACGGTGCAGTCCCTGACCGCGATCGGTGACGGCGGTCTGTCCGGCCAAGGCTTCCTACAAGGCAGCCAGACCAACGGCTACTTCGTCCCGGAACAGCAGACCGACTTCGTCTTCACGGTCGCTGCCGAGGAAGGCGGCTTCGTGGGCGCCGGCGCCCTGCTGCTCGCCCTCACCGCTATCTGCCTCCGCGGCCTGCGCATCGCCGAAAAAGCACCCGACATGTTCGGCAAACTGGTCGCCGGCGGGGTCGCGGTGTGGTTCGCCGTCCAGACATTCGTCAACGTCGGCATGACCATGGGAATCATGCCCGTTACCGGACTACCCCTACCCTTCGTCTCCTACGGCGGCACAGCGGCCTTCGCCGACCTCATCGGCGTCGGCCTCCTGCTCAACGTCGCACGCCAGTCCCGATATGGCACCCCAAGACCGATCTAGTATCTCGTGATTCCACTTTCTTTACTTGACGTTAATGGACCCGTAAAGAATCAAGTTATTCTTCTGTCGAAGCGACAGAACCGCACCGGGATCTGTGGAGGCAACGTCGCTTACGCTTCGGCGAGCATATCAGCTTCCCGGTTTAGCCGGTAGGCCTCTTCATACTCGACCGGCGGCACGTTACCGATCGAGCTATGAAGACGACGATGGTTATACCAGTCCACCCATTCCAATGTTGCGACGACTCCTTGAATCCACCGTTATTTAATTCCGGCGCCTAACCGCCGGTCAGACTGTCCGAGGTGGGCAGCTTCTGGGCGGTGGAAACGGCCTGGAAATTCATCCCGAAGATTGCCGGTGTGCCGACCTTCGTTGTCCGGCTGTGGTCATAGCCGTCGATCTCGTTGAGGACGGCCTGCAACTTGTAGCTGTCGTACTGCTGCGTGGCGGCATTGTCCTTGGTCCAGTCACCGGAGCCGAAGCCGAGGGCGCTGGACGGCTTGCCTTCCCGGTGGCCGACGCCGCGGTCACCGTCCTCGCCAATGCGGCCTATCTGCTCGGTGGGGAGAACACGAAGGATCTGGACACCGTGGTGGAGCTCGTTCCCCGGTAGGTCACCGGACGCTCCGAGCGGTCGGTCAGCGCAGGATGCCGGTGTGACCG
>NZ_CAKKTK010000015.1:0-6335 GCF_920656135.1 Frankia sp. Cppng1_Ct_nod
CGCGAACACGATCTGCGGTAGAAGGAGCACCGACATCCTCGGTTGAAACGCCTTCTCGGTCGCGGAAGCCCGGGGCCGGTGCCACAGGACGACCCGGAAGAAGGCGGTCAGGTAGAGCGGCGCATTGAACAGGGTCATCGCCGCCGTGCGGATCGCACTCCCAGCACCGCCGCAGGCCACCATGAACAGCAGCGAGCTGGCAAGATACGGTCCCACGAACAGCAGATGCGCTTCCGGGGTCTCCGAGGAGAACGGGGTCCGGAAGATGATGGCGAGCGGCGGACCGACTATGAAGACCGCCTGACTCGAAGCCAGCAGCGGACTGAGTGTGGAATGCAGGTAGTGTGCCCGCTGCCAGCCACTCAGGCCGGATTTGATCAGCGGACTGTCGAACAGCATCAGGCGCATGTAGTTCATCATCCACCGGAATCGCTGTCTTGCGTAGACGGCCACAGTTGCCGGCGCCGTCCCGATGGATACCGCTCGGGCGTGGTAGACGCTGGACCAGCCGCGGGCATGAATCTGATACGAGGTATGAATGTCCTCGCCGATGTTCCATTCGCTGAATCCACCTGTAGATTCAAGTGCGGACCGACGGTAAAGTGCTCCGTTGCCGGTGGAGAAAGCACTTCCGTCCCTGTCCTTCGCCGGCTGGAAGGCACGGTAGAATATAGATTCCGCGTTGTTCAGCATGTCGAGGCGACCCGTATCGAAACACTGGGCGGTGCAGACGAACCCGACTTTCGGATCATGCAGGTAGCCGACCAGCTGTTCAGCGACATCCGGTACCACAAGATGATCGGCGTCGAGAGTCAGGATCGCGTCGCCGTCGGTACGGGCCAGCGCGTGGTTGAGGTTGCCGGCCTTTCCCGACGTGCCGTCAACGCGGGTGAAGCACGGCACACCGAGGCGGGCCGCGAGCGCGTCGATTTCGCGCCAGTTCTTCCTGCCGGATATCCGGCCGTCGTTGAGAACATAGGTCCGGTGCGGATAGTCGATGGCCAGCGCACAGCGCAACGTCTGCTCGACCATCGACGCGGGTTCGCCACACACCGTCACGAAGACGTCAAGAGTACCCGTGGGCGGACCAGGACGGCGAGCATCTCCAGGCCGGTAACGACCCAGCATCACCGCCGTCCAGGCGAGCGCTACGTAGCTCAGTAGTTCTGCTCCGTAGAAGACGCGCCCTATCATGCCGGTCCCGCCCAGGGTTCCCGCACGCCAGACCAGGTAGATCGCTCCCAACACGATCACCAATACGCCGGCGACCAGTCCCAACCGCCGGCTCGCCGGGGCGGCCACCCGCCGGGACCAGTGTCCGGGCGGGAGGCGGTCGGCCGGTACGCGCGGCCGCGGAATCCATTCCGGCAACCGTCCGGGGACGTGAGGCTCCCAGTCTCCCCCGATCGGCTCCCGAGCCTGCCGGATCGGTTCGGCCGGTCCAGCAGGAACCCCCGGCACGGTCAACTCCTGATCGCCCCGACGTTGGCCGTCGTGGCTGTCCAGAGTCGACGCGGTGAAGTCGACAGGCACCGCATCGCGAGCCATACCAGTCACCTTTCGCAAACATTCAGCCGTTCGGCCGCCACCAGGAAGTCCTGCGTGATTCAGACGGCCAGGATCTCAATCAATGCGCGATAAAACGCGCGATAAAACGCGCGAATAAGTAGCCCGGACCCGAGCGGTACCGGCCGTAAAGGGGCGACGATCCCGGTTCTCGACCTTGGGCGGCGGAACGCAACCACTCCAATCGGGACTCGGGGTAACCGGCCGGATACTTCGCAAGGCTATCGCCGCTTTGGCTGTGGAGAGCACGCGGCGCGCCAGCCGAAGGCCGACGAAATCGCTCGGTCGTTTAACACGCGGTTTCCGCGATCCGGCGGCGCGCCGACATTGTGCTCCGACCTCCGGGTAATATCGCGTATGCCACACCCCACCCCGATGGACGGAATTGTTCGCAGCGCCGCATCCTCCACGGCCGTCTCAAGACCAACACCGTGGGACCGGTCGAATCTGCGCCGGTGTACTCAGATCGGTGCTGGCCGGCGACGAGCCAGCCCGGCATTGGGACAGGATGCCGCATGAAGCGTCGACTACTCGACCCGCTCATGATCCGCGCACACATTGTGAACATCGACCAGCTCACACCGCGGATGCGCCTTCTGCGCCTCGGCGGGCAGGCCCTGCAGGGCCTGCGTTGGACGCCCGGCCAGCACGTTCGAGTCCAGGTAGCGGGCCTGGCCGGGCCGCTCGACTGGCTGACCGGCCTACGACGCACCTACTCGATCTGGGACTACGACGGAACAACACTCGAACTGTGCATCTTCGACCACGGCGACGGACCAGGCGCGCACTGGGCCCGAACCCTGCGGACCGGCGACGACGTACTGCTCAGCAGACCGCAGGGCGACTTCACTCTGCGACCGGCCACCCATCACCTGTTCGTCGGCGAGGAGACCGCTTCGGTCGCCTTCGGCGCGATGCTGCGCGCATTGCCCACCACCGAGGATGCACGCGCCATCATCGAGGTCGACAGCGACGACGACGAACTGCCACTGCCCGGCCGCGTGCACTGGCACTACCGCCACGGTACGCCGGCCGCGTCCTCCACCAGCCTGCTCGAAGCAGTACGCCGCCTCGAGATCCCCGACCAGCCCGGCATGGCCTACCTCGCCGGCGAGGCCCGGACCATTCAAGCGACCCTCCGCCACCTCGTCACCGATCGGGGTTGGCCCCGCCGCAACGTACTGACCAAACCGTTCTGGACACCCGGCAAGACAGGAATGGAGTGAGTAAGCAGGTCAGGTCAAAAAAGGACAGCCATATAGCCACCGTGATCAACGCCGTCGGTGCCCTGGCCGACCCGGTGGATGTCGGTCTTGACCCCCGCCGGCGAGGGCGACGGCCCCAGCCCGTGGGAGCCCCGGCCCGTGGGAGCCCCGGCCCGTGGGATGCGAAGCGTTGGGTAGTTCGCTTCGCATCCCACCCGTTCGCTGGTGGTACCCGTCGGCAGTGTGCCGCGTGGCTCAGACTCCGGCGGGGACCGGAGCCGAGAGCACCGTGACCGTGCCGGTGTTGCCGTCCACGGTCACCTCGACGCCGTCGCGCAGCCGCGTCGTGCCGTCACCCACAGAGATGACACACGGGATGCCGAGCTCCCGGCAGACCACAACGGCATGGCTGTTGAGCCCGCCGACGTCCACCACGGCCGCGCCGGCCACGAGGAACAACGGGGTCCACGCCGCATCCGTGATCGGGGAGACCAGAACCTCTCCGGGCTCGAGGGCCTCGCACTGGGCCAGCTCGGTGACGACCCGCACCCGGCCGGTATAGACACCGTGACTGCCTCCGACGCCGGTGAACACGTCCCCCTCGAGGGCCGGTGCGGGCAGTTCACGGTCCCGGCGCGGCCAGGTGGCGATGTCGGGGTCCTCGGCGACGAAGAACGGCGGCTCCAGTTCAGCGAGCTCTCCGTACTCGACCAGACGCCGTGCGATGATCTCGGTGAACCGGCCGGGGTCGGCGAGGTAGTCGTCGAGCTCGTCCGCGAGCAGCATCATGACGTCCTCGGGACGGGCGAAGCGGCCCGCTTCGACGCCGCGGCGGCCGAGCTCACGGATGGTCACGCGGATTTCGTGCAGGGCGGCGACGCAGTTGGCCTTGGTGCGTTCCCGCGCGGGCATCCAGACGTCGACGGCCTGCATTCCGACATCGAAGGTGGCCAGCGCCTCGGCGTTGTCGGCGAGCTCCTTACGGATCTCGGCCGCGGTCTGCGCGCGGCGGGCGGCGAGCTTGTCGTGGCGGAAAGCCGGAGCCTCCGAATCCGGGCTGTGTCGCAGCCGGTCGATCAGGGTGATGGCCGCGGTCGGCTCCACCTCCCACGGCAACGAGTGGATGTCCCACTCGTTGGGGCCGCGGTCCCCGTAGTCGGCGAGGAAGGCGGCGAAGGCGTCCCGGAACGCCGCGACATCACCTGTGGCGGTATCTCCCAGGGCGGCGGCCACCGCGGCCGGACCGGCGTCGAACAGTGCGCCGACCTCCGCCGACCCCGGCACCAGGCGGGACAGGTCCCACAGCCCGACCGCCGGCGAGGCGGAGTCGATGTCACCGATGCCGCTGATCAGGTCGAGCAGGTCACCGCCGCGTCCGACGCTCTCGCACAACGGCCCGAGGATGCCGGGGCCGAAGCTCGCCGGGAGCGTCGAGACCAGGTGGCGGTAGAAGATGCTGCCCTCGCTCTCTGCGAGCAGCGCCCGGGCCCGTGCCACCAGCTCGGCGTCGGACAGGGTGGTGAGGTCGGGGCGCTCGCGTCGGATCGCGAGTACCCGCTCGCGGTCGGCAACGGCGTCGGGGAACTCCGTCGCTCCGAGCAGCCGCTGCACCGAGGCACCGGCCTTCGCCGAACGTTCCTCGTCGACGTCGTCCGGATGCGCGACGTGGGGCGGGATGTCCGGGCGCTGGCCGACGAACGCCCGGTCGGTCTGCTCGACCGGCACTCCCAGGCGTAGCGAGAACAACCTCATATGGGACAGGTTCAGGTAGAAGTAGCCCCCGAAGAGGCCTGCGATCTCGGGTCGGTCGGTCGACAGCTCGTCGGAGCGGTAGACCCCGAGGTCGATGAAGCCCGTCCGCCATCCCCTCAGCACGTGCACGTAGGCCAGCGTCCAGCCCAGCGGGCTCGCGGGCTCGGGTAACGTCTCACCCGCGTTGGCCCTGGTGTAGTGAGGCAGCCGCGGGCTGCGCTCCCAGTCTGCGACCCAGCTCTGCACGACGCGTCCTTTCTCTCCTGACGCCAAGCGTCAGCACGCACGGCCGCCCTGCCTCAGGGACCCATGGGGCCTCCGGCGACGCGAGAAGAATCGCGATCGCGCTACCTTTGGCCAGGATGGCCGTCACCTATGTGACGGCCATTACATGGGACTAACTGTATGTTGTCAACAGAAAGTCTCGGATGTGCCCAGTTTCCCCGCCGAGCTCACCGGGGATGGTCGAGATCCTCGACCAGCTCGATGACGTTGCCCTCGGGGTCGGCCCAGAAGGCGATTCGCCTGCCGCTCGCCTCGACCAGTGGCGGGTCGGACAGCGGGCTCGCTCCCCCGTCACGCATCCGCTCGGCAACCCCCGCGGCGTCCTGAACGTACAACGTGAGGTAGGACAGCCCACGACGGGTGGCGATCGGCACGGCCGCGGCGAGCGGGGTCGCGGCGGACGCAGGTCGCAGCAGCTTGACCCGCTCCCCCCATGGCGTGCGCAGCCACACCACCGTTGTCGCCCCGCCCAGTCCCAACCGCGCGTTGAGCCCGGCCGGTACCTCCGAGCGATGCACCTCGGTACAGCCGAGCGCCTCGATATAGAAGGCGACCATGCCCGCCAGGTCGTCGACGACGATCCCGATCTCCAGTGCCCGGGTCATGACCAACGACGGAGTGGACGATACGGTGCTCACCGTCCTCGCCTCCCGACCTCGTAGCAACGTCCGCAGCCCTGCCGCGAGAAGAAGCGCGACCTGTTCGGGCGGCTCCCCGCGCAGCCGGGATGAGATGACCTCGACGGACAGGCCCGCCCCCGGGCGATGGCGGGCCGCGGCCGCGAGCAGACCCGCCAGATCGAACTCGCCGTCGCCGAACGGCCGTCGGTTGGCCATGCAGTCCGCCAGCAGGTCGTCGTCCTCGGCCGCGAGAGGACCGTCGGACAGTTGCAGCCGCACGACATGCGGCCAGAGACTCTCCGTGAGATCGGCCAGGGTCCCACCGCCGCGGTGGACATGCCAGACGTCCACGCACACCCCGCCGCCCGGACGACCGGCCGCCGCGACCAGCGCCGCCGCCGTGGCCGCGTCCGCCAGGTTCGTGAACGGCAGGAACTCAAGCCCGACCACGACACCCTCGCCCACGCCCGCCGCCCGGTCGCAGAGCGCGGCGAAGCGGGCGACCGCGTCGTCCCACCCGCCCTCGTAGGAACCGATGGCCCCCACGTAGGGCACCCGTAAGCGCTCCGCGACCGTCCAGCAGAGGTCCTCGGCCGCGTCGGGCTGTGCGCCGAAGGGACGCAGCGTCTCCAGCTCACCGACCGTGACACCGCTCTCGGCAAGCAGGTCCTCCAGCTCGGTGAGGGTATGGCCGTCCGCGAGCCAGCCCCGCAACCAGCTCAGGCTGAGGCCCACCGAGGTGAAACCGGCGGCGCGTGCCGCCCGGACCCGCCGCCGCGGCTCGATGACCGGTGGCAGCGAGTGGAAGGACAGCACGGCGCCGTCGAGGTCCTCCGGCGCGGATCCGTCCGGGCTCCCGCTCACCGGGCTCCCGCTTAGCGGGCTCCCGCTTAGCGGGCTCCCGCTT
>NZ_CAKKTK010000015.1:7075-19407 GCF_920656135.1 Frankia sp. Cppng1_Ct_nod
CACCGGGCGGCCAGATCGTCGGGTGCGCCCTGCGGCGCGGAGGTCCACATCTTCGCCCCGTCGAAGCCGGTGCGCCGCTGCGGTACGACCTCGATGACGACCCGGCCGGTCGAGTCGAGCAGCCGGGCGAACTCGGCCTGCCTGGCGGGTGCACCAGGCCGCATCGCCGCGGAGAACTCCGGGAAGAACCAGTCCTTGGTCGCGCGGTCGTCGTGGACGACGGCCAGTCCCCGGTAGGTCAGTGAGCGGCGTTGCGGGATGCCCGAGCCCTTGCTGCTCACCACGATGGCGACCCGGTCGTCACGGCGGATCGCCGCCACCCGGGGCCGCCAGTCGGTGGCCGTCGCCCAGAATCGGTTGCGGCGGAAGATGAAGTTGACCACCGCGCCGAGCGGATGGCCGGTCGCGTTCACCCAGACGAAGGTGCACTCCGTCTGGCGCGCGAGAAGCTCCGCCTCACCATCGTCGTCGAGGGTGAAGCTCGACAGGTCCTCCCAGCCCCGGACCGGTTGCGCTGACATCGGCATTCCTCACTCCGTAGTCGGAACTTGCTTCCGTGGGTCGGACAGCTCCGTGCGGGCGACCGCGCGGTATCTGCCCGACGGAGCCGGTCGCCCGGCACCTGCCGGGCGCAGTACAGTCCGACCGTGACAGACGTCTCCGTACCCACCGATGCCGCCCGGATGGTCCGCGAACTCACCGACCGGGCGGCCGTTCTCGACGTCGTAGCGGCCTACGCCACCGCCCTGGACACCAGGGACTGGGTGTCGCTGCGCGAGCTGTTCACCGACGACGCGGTGTGCGCGCTCGGGGGGTCGGTGGGTTCCCCCGTCGGCCCGGACGCGATCGTCGAGGCGATCAGTTCCATCCTGGTGCCGCTGGACGCCACGCAGCACCTCGTCGGCAACTCGGTGGTACGGCTGCACGGCGACGACGCCGGGCACACCGCCTACGTGCAGGCTCAGCAGGTCCGGCGCGGTACGCCCGGTGGCGACCTGTACATCGTCGCCGGCCGGTATGACGACCGGCTGCGCCGTACCGCCGACGGCTGGCGCTTCAGCTACCGCGGCCTGACGCGCATGTGGACCGACGGCAACCGCGCCGTCCGCTACCCCTGAGCCGGAGTCCTGCATCCCTGAGCTGGGCACCGAGTCGTCAGCAACCGGCCAGGCGGGCCACGACGGGCGCGAAGGCCTCCATCGCCCGGTCACCCACGGTTATGTAGGAGAAGCCGTACTCCTCCCGCCGCCGCTCGAGCTGGTCGCAGACCTCGCCCACCGAGCCCACAAGGGCGTGCGGGAAGGCCCGTAGGGCCGTCGCGTCGAGTCCGGTGCGCGCGGACAGCTCGGCCTCGGTCGTCTCCGTCCCGCCCTCGATCGCGACGAAGTAGGCGGCCGTTTCCAGTTCGAGGTCGGTGAACCGGTCACCGGCGCCCTCGCGTACCCAGGCCAGCTTGCGGTGGGTCTGTTCCGGTCCGGAGCGCGCGACGCTGTCCGGGCCGATGACGCCGGACCGGTTGTCGAAGTTGACACTGACGATGTCGGCGCGCCGACCGGCCAGGCGCAGCACCCGCGGGGAACCTCCGCCGATCATGATCGGCGGGCGGGCCGCGGGCACCGGTAGCGGGGCGAAACCGCCCGCGTGGACATGGCGGCCCTCCACCGCGATGTCCTTGCCCGCGAACCACGCGTCGAGCAGCTCCACCACCTCGGCCAGCAGGTCGACCCGTTCGGCGCCCCCGGCGTACGCCACGCCCATCGCGGCGTACTCGGCCGCGAGCCACCCGGCGCCCAGGCCGACCTCGATCCGGTTCTCGGCGAGGACCGCGAGCGTGGCGATCTCCTTGGCCAGCACCACCGGCTGGTGGTAGCCCACGCAGAACATGCGGCAACCGATCCGCAACGTGGAGCTGATCTCGGCGGCGACAGCCATGGCCGGCACCGGCGCGAGGGTCACCGGCCGGTGGCCGGTGCCGTCCATCGCCGGGCCGGGCCCGACGTAGTGGTCGGAGACGTGCAGCGCCGAGTAGCCGGCGTCCTCGACCCGGCGCACCGTGTCGCGCCACTGCTTGGCGTCCGCGGCCCGGTAACACTGGGCGCCGAAACGGAACGGACGTCGGGTCTGCATGAGGACCCCTCCTTTATGAGTTCGCGGAAACCGTGCAGTGCGTCCCGGGTCACCGTGCCGCCCGGCCGCGGCAGGCACAGCCCGACCGCGGTCAATGCCCGACCTCCGGGTGATCCCCGTCCGAGGCGGCCGGCAGACGCCGCACGGTGACAGGCAGTGTGTCCAGGCCCCGCACCATGAAGCTCGGGGTGTAGCTCAGATTGTCCGGGTCAAGGACGTCCAACGACTTGACGTGCTCGGCGAGCACCTGCAGGGCCGTGACGCCCTCGATGCGGGCCAACCCGGCACCGACACACATGTGCGGGCCCTGGCCGAACGCCAGGTGGGTGCGCACCTCGGGCCGGTCGGGGTCGAAAGCGTCGGGATCGCCGAAGGCCAGCAGGTCGCGGTTGGCGGACGCGAACGACACCACCAGCCTGGCTTCAGCGGGGATGTCGACCCCGCCGAGCCGGACATCCCGGGTCACCCGGCGGTAGGCGACCTGCGTCGGAGTCGACCAGCGCAACGCCTCCTCCACGATCAGGCGCGCCCGTTCCGGGTCCGCGCGCACCCGGTCCCACTCTTCGGGACGGCGGTCCAGCAGGTACACCATGGCCGCGATCAGTCGACCGGACGTCTCGTTCCCGGCGACGAGCAGCTCGCGCACCACCGTGAGCAGGTTCGCCGTCCCGATCGGTTCCTCACCGTGCCCGACCTCGGCGGATGCCGACACCAGGGCGGACAGCAGCCCCTCGCGCGGCTGCTCGCGGCACCGTTCGATCTCGGCCGCCATCGTCTGCTGGTAGTCGAGGAGATCCTCCTCCGTGCGGATCCAGCCCTCGGCGTCCGGGCGGGCACCGATCGTGGCGGTCGCGGCGAGCGTCCAGCGCCGGACGTCGGCGCGGCGGGAGTCATCGAGCCCCAGCACCCGGCAGATCGCCCAGGCGGGCAGTGGCTCGGCGAACGCGGTGTAGAAGTCGACCTGCCCACCGTCGGGCAGCGCCGCGGCAAGGTCGTGCGCGGTCCGGCGGACCAGCGGCTCCATCCAGGCGAGCGCCCGCGGGGTGAACGCCTTGTTGACCAGTTTGCGCAGCTGGGTGTGCCGGGGCGGGTCGTTGGTGCCCAGCGCCGGAACATAGGGCCAGCCGCGGGCGCGGATCGCGGCGACCGCGTCGGCGACCTCGGGCGGGGGCGGCGCGTGCTTGCTCAGGCCCGCCGAGGAGAACGTCGCCGTGTCCCGCAATACCTGTCGGACGAGCTCCGCGCCGGCCACGACATACCAGCCGTTGCCGGGCACGAGGCAGACCGGCGCCTGGACGCGCATGATCGCGTACCAGTGTTCCGGCCGCGCGAGGAACTCCGGGCTGGACAGGTCGGGCCCGGGGAACGGGCACGACCGCGCGTCGACATCGGTTGTCATCGAGCACCTCTCAGGTCCTGGATCTCGCCAGCCGGAAGAAATGGCCACCCGCGACCGTGTAGCCGCCGTCGACGGCGAGAACCTCCCCGGTCACATAGCCCGAACGCGGGGACAGCAGGAACAGCACGGCCTCGGCGATGTCGTCGACGGTGCCGAGCCGGCGCAGTGGCAGCACGGCCGCCCGCCGTGCCCGGGCGCTCTCGTCGCCGTAGTGTGCGTCGGACCCCGGGGTCGGGGTGGTACCGGGCGCCACCGCGTTACAACGGATACCCAGCGGGCCGAGCTCCACGGCGAGCGCGCGGGTGAGCCCTTCCAAAGCGGCCTTGGACGCGCTGTACAGCCCGGTACCCGGCGGATGGTAACGGGCAGTGACCGAGGACAGGTTGACGATGCTGCCGCCGCCGCGGGCGGCCATGGCCGGGGCCAGCGCCCGGGCCAGCAGTAGCGGTGCGACGACGTTGACGTCGAGCACCCGCCTGGCGTCCGCCGCGGTCGTGTCCAGCAGGGCGTTTTCCAGGACGAGAGCGGCGTTGTTGACGAGCATGGTGCAGTCCGGCGCGATCTTCGCGAGGCCTGCGACCGCGTCGGCGTCGGTGACGTCGAGAACGACGGCCCGGGCTCCGAGGTCATCCGCCACGGCACGCAACGGCTCGGCGGCGAGGTCGAGGAGTACCAGGGTGTGGCCGTCCGCGGCGAGGCGGTGGGCCAGCGCCCGGCCGATGCCCTGGGCGGCACCGGTCACCACCACGGTGCCCGGTTCCCCCTTGCCCGTCACGTGGCAGCCCGTTACGTGGCAGCCCGTCACGTGGCAGCCGGGCCCGTGGCCCCGCTCACGCCGGCGGGCAGCTGCAACGACATCAGCTCGAAGTACTCGGCCAGCCCGTGCTCGCCGAGTTCCCGGCCGACACCGGAACGCCGGAAGCCACCGAACGGGGCGAGGACGTTGAACCGGCCCCCGTTGATCGCCACCTGGCCGGTACGCAGCCGGCGCGCCACCGCCACTGCGGACGCATCGTCCGCGGCGAACACCGCGCCGGACAGGCCGTAGTCGGAGTCGTTGGCGACGGTGACGGCCTCGTCGACGTCCGCGACCGGGATGACCGCGAGCACCGGGCCGAAGACCTCCTCACGGGCGAGCACGGCGTCGTTGCCGAGCCGGCTCACCACAGTGGGGCGCACGAAGTAGCCTCGGTCGAGCCCGGGCACGGGACCGGGACCGCCGACGATCACGGTGCCCTCGTGTGCGGCCTTGTCGAGGTAGGACGCGATCGAACGCGCCTGCCCGGCCGAGGCGACCGGCCCGATCGTCGTGGCCGGGTCCAGCGGGTCGCCGACCACATGGGCCCCGACCAGCGCGGCGAGACGCTCCTCCACCTCGTCCAACAGCTCACGTGGGACGACGAGCCGGCTGGTCGCCGAACAGGTCTGCCCGTTGTTGACGAAACAGCCGCGCACGGCGTTGTCCACGGCGAGGTCCAGGTCGGCGCCGGGGCAGAGGATGAAGGCGGACTTGCCGCCGAGCTCCAGGGTGAGCCGCTTGACACCGGATGCGGCGATCTGCGCGACCCGGACCCCGGCGGCGGTGGACCCGGTGAGGCTGACCAGGTCGACGTCCGCGTGACCGACCAGCGTCTCCCCCGCCACCGCCCCCCGGCCGGTCACGATGTTTAGGACGCCGGGCGGCAGGCCGACCTCGCCCGCGACGTCGGCGAGGACGAACGCGGCGAGGGGCGCGACACTGCTCGGCTTGACCACCGTGGTGCATCCGGCCGCGAGTGCCGGCGCAACCTTGGCGGTCAGCTGGTAGAGGGGATAGTTCCAGGGCGTGATCGCGCCGACCACACCGGCAGCGACCCGCAGTACCAACGACGATCCGATCCGTTCCTCAAGGGGGAGACGTTCGGCGATGTCGGCGATCGAGCGGATGACGGACACGGCCAGGCCGACCTGCACCCGCCTGGAGGTGACCAGCGGAGTGCCGACCTCTCGGGCCATCAACGTCGCCAACTGCGCGCCGCGGGCGTCCAGGCCGTCGGCAAGCGCCCGCAGCAGCGCGACCCGGGAGTCGACCGTGCTGGTCGACCAGGCGGGGAAGGCCGCCCGCGCGGCTGCCACGGCAAGGGCGACGTCATCGGCCTCGCCCGCCGGTACGGCGCCGATGGTCTGTTCCGTGGCCGCCTCCACGACCTCGATCGTCCCGACGCCGCTCGGTGTCCGCCACCGGCCGTCGATGTAGAGCTCGGTCCTGCGGTCCATACGCTCCTCGAGTCTTTATCGAGTTGGACTCAACAAAGTGTCGGACGTCACAGTAGCACCAGTGGCATACCTGTCGCACTAGTTACTTTAGATCGTCTCTAGTTGATGATGGCGATCGGGCCATCCGATCCGCGCTCCGGGTGATCGGTCGACCACACCTGACAGGTGGTTCACATCGTGGTCACATGATCCGTGTGCCAACCTGCGTTCCGGGGCCCGGCCGTGGCATGATCGCGTCCGGGGTCACCTCCTGTCTGGCACCACCTGTCCGGCACTGTTCGAAAGTGAGTCCATGCCGCATCTCGGTTTCCTTGAAGCTGGCGCCATCGGCCTTCTACAGGGCGTCACGGAACTGTTCCCCGTGTCCAGCCTCGGCCACAGCGTCCTCATTCCGGCGGTCATCGGCGGCAGCTGGGCGCGGGATCTCGACGTGTCCTCCCCCGAATCGCCCTATCTGGCCTTCATCGTGGGCCTGCACGTGGCCACCGCCGCGGCCCTGATCGTCTATTTCCGACGTGACTGGGTCCGCATCGTCGTGGGCCTGCTGACCTCGCTGCGGGACCGTGAAGTGGTGACATCGGACCAGAAACTCGGATGGCTTCTGGTTATCGCCACCATTCCGGTCGGCGTGTCCGGTCTTCTCCTGGAACACACCTTCCGCACGACCCTCGGCAAACCGGTCGTGGCGGCGGCCTTCCTGACGATAAACGGTGTCGTCCTGCTCGCCGCGGAACGCATGCGACATCGACCGTCCCCGCAGGACGCCACCTACGGGGGACGACACGGCGCGCACCGCCGTCCCCTGGTGGCCGCATCCGGCAAGACGGTCGCAGGTTCCGGCGTCTCGGGCACCGGAGTGCCCGGTCCCGATTCCGAGCCCGGACCTCAGCCGGACGTCGACCCGGCCATCGCCTCCGATCAGCGGCTGTCCCGGCTACGCCAGTCGGACGGGCTGATCGTCGGGTCCGCGCAGATCCTCGCCCTGGCTCCGGGCATCAGCCGATCAGGCATCGCGATGGTGGCCGGGCTCCTGCGCGGACTGTCCCACGAGGACGCGGCACGTTTCTCCTTCCTGCTCGCCACGCCGGTGATCCTTACTGCCGGAGTACTCAAACTGCCGGACCTGTTCGGGCCTCTCGGCGAGGGCATCCGCGTCCAGGCACTGTTCGGCGCGGCACTGTCCGGCATGGCAGCCTTCCTGTCCGTACGGTTTCTCACCCGGTATTTCGAGAACCGCACGCTGAAGCCGTTCGCGGTCTACTGCATCGCGGCGGGTCTGTTCTGCCTCGCCCGTTTCACCCTTTTCTGAGATTGTTCGGACGGCATTCGGCCGACACCGGAAATGATTCGCGAATCCCACGATCAGGGCCGATCCGGATGCGGGTGGTCCCCGACCTCGTTTCGGCGGGCCGCGGAGGGGGGATTCCTCCGCGGCGGCCGAAGTGTGGCAGCGCTGGTCCGCAGAGCGTCACCCGAGGGGACCACGACGACGGGGTGGGCACCGTGACGGACTGGCTGTGCTGATGAACAACACGACAACCTCGCCTGTTGGCCGGGCGCACGACGATCTGGGCGGACACCGTCCCGAGGGCCGCGGCGCCGCGCTGGACCGCCGTCCCACCCGCAGGGGGCTGCGGTTCGCCCGCCGGACCGCCCTGGTCACGATGTCCGTGCTCCTGGTCCTGGCCGCCGGCTTCGGGCTGCTTCTCGCCGTGACCCCGTCCACCGCCGACGCGCACCAACGCGTGCGGACGCTCGCCGCGGCCGACGGCGCCGAAGCGCTGGCCGGGCCGCTGCCCGACCGGATCGTGCGGGCACTCCTCGCCACCGAGGACACCCGGTTCTTCTCCCACCACGGCGTCGACCCGGTCGGCGCCGTGCGCGCCACCGCGGGTTTCCTTGTCATCAGCGGTGACGTGGGCGGTGCCACGCTCGACCAGCAGCTTGTCAAGATCTTGTACACGGATGGCCGGCGCGGCTTCACCGACCGCGTCGAACAGGTGGCCCTGGCGGTGAAGCTTGACGCCAGGTACAGAAAGACCGAGATCCTGCGTATGTACCTCGACACGGTGTACTTCGGCCACGGCTACTACGGGGTCACCGACGCGGCCCGGGGTTACTTCGATCGTGTACCCACCGCGTTGACCTGGGCGCAGGCCTCGACGCTGGCCGGGCTGGTACAGGCCCCGAGCGCATACGACCCCTACCAGCACGCCGAGGCCGCGCGAGCCCGCCAACGGCACGTCCTCAACCGTCTCGTCGCGACCGGCGCCCTCACCCGCGCCGAGGGGGACGCCGTCCTCGCCGAACCTCTCGATCTGCGCTGAATGGTCACCAAGAGCGCCCGATTCCGCCCGATTTCTCGGCTCCGTCAGCGATGACGGCCGATAGCCCCAAACACGGCTTCGGGGCGTCTTGTACGGTTCCGCCCATGGATCGCAGGACACTGCTGACGCTGCTGAGCATCGGCGCGGCCGAGGCCCTCGTCGGCTGCTCGGCGCAGCACCCCGGACCTGCCTCCAGCCCAGTCCCGGGGACAGGACAAAGCCGCACGCCGGTGGTCGACCAGACCTCACAACCGGCGGCGGCGTCGGTGATCACCCGGGACCAGCCCAGGCCGCAGCCGTCACCGCTGCCACCGATTCCACCGGCACGCCCAGGAGCCCCGTCGGTGGTGTTCGGAGCGCCCGCGCCGACGCGGCAGATCGCCATAACGATTGATGACGGCTATTCACCCGAAACCGTCGCCGGTTACGTGGAGTTCGCACAGCGCTCGGGCATTCCGATCACCTTCTCGCCCAACGGCGCCTACCGGGAGATCTGGGATCGGCACGCCGACGCGTTGCGTCCCCTGATCGAGGCCGGTCAGGTCCAGATCGGAAACCACACCTGGACCCATCTCAACCTGCTCGGCCGCGCGGACGACGCGATCCGCGCGGACATCGAAAGAAACGAGGAGTGGATCAACAAGACGTTCGGCATCACCTCGCGGCCCTGGTTCCGACCGCCGTACGGTTCGCACAACGCCCATGTCGACGCGGTCGTGGCCGGACTCGGCTTCACGAAGGTCCTGATCTGGAACGGTAGTTTCGGTGACTCCACGGTGCTGAGCCCCGGGCAACTCATGGATCTGGCCCGCCGCTACCTGCAGCCGGGAACCATCATGCTCGGCCACGCCAACCACCAGACGGTCCTCGGACTGTTCGACCAGATACAGCAACTCATCACCGAACGCAGGCTGGAACCGGTCACCCTCGACACCATGTTCCGCACCTCCCGCGCCGTCGGCTGAAAACCCGCCGGGGGCACAGGTGTCCCGACGCGGATAACGTCGTACCGGTCGGCTATTGTTCACCAGTCTGGACACCGGTCCTACCGTGGAATACCCCGGAAAGGGGCGGTCATGGCCGAGCCGATGATCGAAGTTGAGGCGGTGACCAAACGGTTCGGGTCGACCCACGCGCTGACCGGGGTCGACCTCACCGCCGAGGCCGGTACGGTCCTCGGGCTCCTCGGCCCCAACGGCGCGGGCAAGACGACGCTGGTACGGATCCTGACCACGCTGCTCGAACCGGACAGCGGCCGGGCCAGGATCGCGGGCTACGACGTCGTGCGGGACGCCGACGCGCTGCGTCGCGTGATCGGGCTCGCCGGCCAGTACGCCGCCGTCGACGAACTGCTCACCGGTCGGGAAAACCTCGAGCTTGTCGGGCGCTTCTACCACCTCCCGAAGGCCGAACGCCGACACCGTGCGCGGGAGGTCCTGGACCGCTTCGGGCTCACCGACGCCGGTGAGCGGCAGGTGAAGACCTATTCGGGCGGTATGCGACGGCGCCTCGACCTCGGCGCGAGCCTGGTCGGGCATCCGTCCGTACTCATTCTGGACGAGCCCACCACCGGGCTCGATCCGCGGACCCGCAACGATCTGTGGGCGTTCATCGAGCGCCTCGTGGCCGACGGCACCACCGTCCTGCTGACAACCCAGTACCTGCAGGAGGCCGAACGCCTCGCGCACCGCATCGTCGTGATCGACCGCGGCCGGGTGGTCGCCGACGGGACCGCTGACGAGCTGAAGAACCGTACCGGCGGCGCCGTCGTCGAAGCGCGGGTGACCAACGACACCGACCTGAACAAGGTCGCCGCACTCCTTGTCGGTATCGGTGAGGGCCCCCCGCAGGTGGACGCCGAGCGACGCCGGGTCGCCGTCCCGGCCACCGGTGGGGCCAAGGTCCTGCTTGCCGCGGGGCGCCGCCTCGACGAGGCGGGTATCGACCTGGACGATCTCGGCATCCGACGCCCATCCCTTGATGACGTTTTTCTGTCCCTCACCGGTCATGCCGCCACGCCCCCGGTCAACGGCGGTTCCGCCGCCGCCCCGCAGGCCGGTTCCGCGCCGCGCGGGAGGCGTCCATGAACAGTCCGACGGCCGACCGGCCGGCACCACCGACCGCCTCGACGGAACTTGCCGTCATCTTCAGCGACATCGGCGGGATCGCCCAGCGTAACCTCCGCCGGCTGGTGCGCACCCCGCAACTGCTGCTCATCTCCACCGCCCAGCCGCTGCTGATCCTGCTGCTGTTCCGTTATGTCCTCGGTGGCGCCATCGCCATCCCCGGCGGGCACTACGTGGACTACATCGTCCCCGCCGTGTTCGTGGAGGCGTCCCTCATCGGCGGTTCCGCAACCTCCGTCGGGCTCGCCGAGGATCTGAAGAGCGGGATCATCGACCGGTTCCGGGCCCTGCCGATGGCCCGCTCCGCCGTGCTCGCTGGACGGACCGTGGCCGATCTGTGCCGCAGCGTCCTGGTGCTGGCGATGATGATCACGGTCGGGGTCCTGGTGGGATTCCGGTTCCACAACTCCGCCACCGCGATTCTCGCCGGGATCGGGCTCGTACTGATGTTCGGATACGCCATGTCGTGGGTGTTCGCATCCATCGGCCTGGCCGTGAAGGACCCCGAGACGGCCCAGGTCGCCTCGATCCTGCCCTTCTTCTTGTTGATCTTTCCGAGCTCGGCGTTCGTTCCGGTGAGCACCATGCCCGGATGGCTGCAGGCCTACGCCAAGGCGCAGCCGGCCACCGTCACGATCAACGCCGTCCGGGCCCTCATGGTGGGTGGACCCGCCCACCACTGGGTGTGGCAGTCCGTCGTCTGGTCGATCGGCATCGGCATGGTCTTCGCCCCACTGGCCGTACGCCAGTACCGCAACCTCACCTCCTGAGGCGACTGTGCCGCCGGCCTTCCTCCAGGATGCGGTGAAACTGGCTTTCAATCATGGACGCACCTACCGTGAGGTAGCGATCGAACTGGGAATCCCGGAAGGCCGGGAATCCCGGAAGACATGGCGAAGTCACGCATACGCAGCGCGCTTGCGCGGGAGCTGGCGGAGGAAGGGGTGGGCAGGTGAGCACGCCCGGAGCTCATGTCACCGCCCTGCTCGGGGTGTGGGCACTCGACGCCTGCGACCCCGACGAGACCGACCTGGTGGCTGCGCACATACGCCAGTGCCCGTCCTGTGCTCGAGAGGCGGTCGACCTGCAGCAGACGGTGGCCATGATCGCCGAGCTCGTCGAACTCGACGAGCCGGACAGCGCCGAGGTCGGCTCGCCCCCGCCGCCCTCGGACGTGCTCACCGCCGCGCTGGCCCGCCGCCGGCCCGCGCCGTCGGTACCCGCCTTCGCCGCACCCTTCGCCGCCGCCGCCGGCCTGCTGGAATCCGCGTTCGCCGAACTCGACGACGCGGCCTGGACCCTGCCCAGCCCGGTCCGCGACTGGACCACGGGCGACCTGGTCGCCCACCTCGCCGCGACCAACGGACTGCTCGCCGCGGCGATCGGCGTTGCCGGGGACCCGTCGGTGGATCCTCGCCAGGACGTGGTCGCCCACAGCGAGGCTGTCATAGCTCAGCAGCGTGCCCGGCCGCCGGCACACACGTACGGGCTCTGGCGGGACGGTGTCGACGCGATCGCGCAGCGGTTGTGTGCCGACCCGGGGCTCGCCGATCGACTCGTCCAGGTCGGCGGCATCGAGATGCCCGTTGCCGACCACCTCGTCTCCCGGGGCTTCGAGACCTGGATCCATGCCCGTGACATCGCCAGGGCGGTCGGTCTGGCACTGCCCGACCCTGCCGCGGAGCACCTGCACGTGATGGCCGACCTTGTCGCGCGGATGCTCGACCACCTGTTCACGCTCGATCTGCCGGCCGCGTCCGGGCCACCCGCCGGCACGGTCCGCCTCACCCTCACCGGACCGGGTGCCGGATCCTGGCTGGTGCGGGTCGGCATCGCAGACCCGTCCGGTACCACCGGTGGCTTCGGGGCCGCTGATCTGTCCGGGGCCGCCGATCTGTCCGAGACTGCACAGCCCGCTGCCGAGGTGATCCTCGACACGGTCGAATTCTGCCTGTTCGTCGGCGACCGCCGAACGCCGGGAGACCTCGGTGTCGTCATGGCAGGGGACGCCACCCTCGGCCACCAACTGCTGGCGTTCGCCCCGGCACTGTCCGTCCCGTGATAGGCCAACCGATCGGGTCGGCACTGTTGCATTGA